>NZ_SZWZ01000092.1:0-255904 GCF_005281025.1 Citrobacter sp. wls714
TCTCCGTGACGTATTGATACGTTTGCAGAGAACCATACGTCCTGAATAACTCAGCGAAAAGCATGTTGTATAAAAAGCAGCTGAAATTAAGAAAACGTTTAGGTCATAAGTAAAACAGTAAGAATGGAAGCTATCATCTGCCATTTGTCTCCGTCTGAGCCATACTGATATTTTTGTTGGCAAAAAGGACCCGGCATGAAACTCATTGGCAGCTATACCAGCCCTTTTGTGCGTAAAATTTCTATTCTGTTACTGGAAAAGGGCATCACCTTCGAATTTGTAAATGAACTCCCCTACAACGCGGATAGCGGCGTGGCGCGCTATAACCCGTTAGGAAAAGTGCCCGCGCTGGTTACTGATGAGGGTGAGTATTGGTTTGATTCTCCAATCATCGCGGAATACATAGAGCTGCTGGATATTGCGCCGGCTATGTTGCCGCGTGAACCGCTGGCGGCGCTGAAGGTACGGCAGTTGGAGGCGCTGGCAGACGGCATTATGGATGCCGGTTTAGTCTCGGTACGCGAACAGGCTCGCCCCGCCGCACAGCAGTCAGAAACTGAGTTGTTACGCCAGCGGGAGAAGATCACACGCAGTCTGGATGTGCTGGAAGGCTATCTGGCGGACGGTACGCTGAAAACTGATACGGTTAACCTGGCCACCATTGCGATTGCCTGCGCTGTCGGCTATCTCAATTTCCGTCGGGTCGCGCCCGGCTGGTGTGTGGACCGCCCGCGTCTGGTCAAACTGGTGGAAACGCTCTTTCAGCGCGAAAGTTTTGCCCGTACGGAACCGCCAAAGGCTTGATACACGTTATGTCCGCCTGAGCAAAGTCACGATACAATCCTTCCTATATCGATATCCCTCTCCACGGTGGAGAGGGCCACCAACAGCCAGGCCCTTTCATGACAACCGACATGCGTTCACTCTACAGCCAGCTTCCTGCTATCGATCGTTTATTGCGCGATAGCGCTTTCTCAGCCTTACGTGAATCCCACGGTCATACCCGGGTAGTTGACCTGCTACGTCATATGCTCGACGAAGCCAGAGAAGCCATTCGCGACGCCCACGCGCTCCCGGCATGGTGTGAGGACTGGGCGCAAGAAGCCAGAGCCAGGCTGGAAAGAGAATCGCAAAGCGCGCTGCGTCCAGTGATTAACCTGACCGGAACGGTGCTGCATACTAACCTGGGTCGTGCGTTGCAGGCCGAGGAAGCCATCGATGCGGTGGTGCAGGCGATGCGCACGCCGGTGACGCTGGAATACAGCCTGGATGATGCCGGGCGCGGACATCGGGATCGGGCGTTGGCGGATTTACTCTGTCGCCTGACGGGGGCCGAAGACGCTTGTATCGTGAATAACAATGCGGCAGCGGTGCTGCTGATGCTGGCTGCCACGGCTAACGGCAAAGAGGTGGTCGTTTCGCGCGGTGAACTGGTGGAAATTGGCGGCGCGTTTCGTATTCCTGATGTGATGTGTCAGGCCGGATGTATGCTGCGCGAAGTGGGGACCACCAACCGCACCCACGCGAAAGATTACCGCCAGGCGGTGAATGAAAATACCGGCCTGCTGATGAAGGTGCACACCAGTAATTACAGCATCGAAGGCTTTACGAAGTCGGTGGATGAGGCTGAGCTGGCCGCCATTGGCCGGGAGCTGGATGTACCTGTGGTGGCGGATCTCGGCAGCGGTTCGCTGGTCGATCTCAGCCAGTATGGTTTGCCGCAGGAGCCAATGCCGCAGCAACTGATTGCCGCAGGCGTGAGTCTGGTGAGCTTCTCTGGCGACAAACTGCTGGGCGGGCCGCAGGCCGGGATTATCGTCGGTAAAAAAGAGATGATCGCCCGCTTGCAGAGCCATCCGCTGAAACGTGCGTTACGGGCAGATAAAATGACGCTGGCGGCGCTGGAAGCAACGCTGCGTCTGTATCTGCACCCGGAAGCGCTGGCGGCGAAGCTGCCGACATTACGCCAGCTCACTCGCTCGCAAGAGGCGATTTACGCGCAGGCCCAGCAATTACAGGCGCAGCTTGCCGATCGTTACAGCGACGAGTTTGCTTTGAATGTGATGCCTTGCCTGTCGCAGATTGGTAGCGGTTCGTTGCCTGTTGACAGGTTACCCAGCGCGGCATTGACCTTTACCCCGCATGACGGGCGCGGTAGCCGCCTCGACGCACTGGCCGCCCGCTGGCGTGCGCTGCCCGTGCCGATCATTGGGCGAATTTATGATGGCCGCATGTGGCTGGATCTGCGCTGCCTTGAAGACGAGACCCGGTTTATGGAGATGATGCTGAAATGATTATTGCGACCGCCGGACACGTTGACCACGGAAAAACAACGTTATTACAGGCAATTACGGGCGTGAATGCCGACCGTCTGCCGGAGGAAAAAAAGCGTGGCATGACCATCGATCTCGGCTATGCCTACTGGCCGCAGCCGGATGGGCAGGTGTTGGGGTTTATTGATGTTCCCGGACACGAAAAGTTTTTGTCCAACATGCTGGCGGGTGTAGGCGGTATCGACCACGCGCTGCTGGTCGTCGCCTGTGATGACGGCGTGATGGCGCAAACGCGTGAACATTTGCAAATTCTGCAACTGACGGGCAATCCGCAAATCACCGTGGCGCTTACAAAAGCCGATCGCGTGGATGAGGAACGCATCAATACGGTGCGTGAAGAGGTACGCACCACGCTGGAAAACTATGGTTTTGCCGATGCGGCTCTGTTTGTGACTGCCGCCAGTGAAGGCCGTGGGATCGAAGAACTGCGCGACCATTTATTGCAATTAACCTCACGCGAGCATGCCCGCGATCACAGCTTCCGCCTGGCGATTGACCGTGCTTTTACGGTCAAGGGCGCAGGGCTGGTGGTGACCGGGACGGCGCTCAGCGGTGAAGTGAATGTCGGGGATACGCTGTGGCTGACGGGCGTCAACAAGCCAATGCGCGTACGTAGCCTGCATGCGCAAAACCAGGCCACTGAGCATGCTCATGCCGGGCAGCGTATTGCGCTGAATATTGCCGGTGATGCGCAAAAAGAAGAGCTTAACCGCGGCGACTGGCTGCTTTCCGATGTCCCGCCAGAGGCTTTTAACCGCGTGATTGTCTCTTTAGAACATGCCGCGCCGCTGACGCAGTGGCAACCGCTGCATATTCACCACGCGGCCAGCCATGTCACCGGGCGCATCTCATTGCTTGAAGGTACGCTGGCGGAACTGGTGTTTGATACACCGTTGTGGCTCGCCGATAACGACCGCCTGGTGCTGCGCGATATTTCTGCCCGCACGACGCTGGCTGGCGCACGCGTCGTCACGCTCAACCCACCGCGCCGCGGAAAGCGTAAACCGGAATATCTGCAGTGGCTGTCGGCGCTCGAAAATGCACGCAGCGACGGCGACGCCCTGGCGCTGCATCTGACGCGTGGGGCGGTGAATATTCCTGACTTTGCCTGGGCGCGCCAGCTCAACGGCAATGGGATGCGCCCGTTGATTGAGCAACATGGTTTTATTCAGGCGGGGTACAGCCTGTTGAATGCGCCCGTTGCCGCGCGCTGGCAGCGAAAAGTCCTCGATACGCTGGCGACCTATCACGAACAGCACCGTGATGAGCCAGGGCCAGGGCGCGAACGCCTGCGTCGTATGGCGTTGCCGATGGAAGATGAAGCGCTGGTATTGCTGCTGATTGAAAAGATGCGCGAGAGCGGCGCTATCCATAGCCATCACGGTTGGCTGCATTTGCCGGATCACAAGGCGGGTTTCAGCGATGAACAGCAGGCTATCTGGCAAAAAGCAGAACCGCTTTTTGGCGATGAGCCGTGGTGGGTGCGCGACCTGGCAAAACAAACGGGAACGGATGAGCAAATGATGCGCGTGGCATTACGACAAGCGGCGCAGCAAGGCATTATTACTGCGATCGTGAAAGATCGTTATTACCGTAACGATCGGATTGTGGCCTTCGCCAACATGATCCGCGAACTGGATCAGGAGAAAGGATCGACCTGCGCCGCCGATTTTCGCGACAGGCTTAATGTGGGGCGTAAATTAGCTATCCAGATTCTGGAATATTTTGACCGGATTGGTTTTACGCGTCGTCGCGGAAATGATCATTTATTACGCGATGCATTACTGTTTCCTGAAAAATAATGAAACAATTAATTCAGAAATCAAATGAATTAATACAATATATATATTGATTGAAATCAGCACATTAGATTATGAACCTAATGTGCTCTTTTATTCTGAATGTTATTAAAATAACAACCTCGATCATATTTTGTTGGAAATTTCACACGTATGCTTCCTGACTCTTTTGAGTAATTAAGGATCGTACAATGGCTGCTTCAACATTTTTTATTCCTTCCGTGAATGTAATCGGCGCTGATTCATTAAAAGATGCGATGAAAACCATGGCTGAATATGGTTTTCGCCGCACGCTAATTGTCACGGATGCCATGTTGACCAAATTAGGTATGGCTGGTGAGATTCAAAAGGCATTACAGGAACATGGTATTTTCAGCGTAATTTACGATGGTACGCATCCTAACCCCACGACCAGCAACGTTGCTGCTGGCCTGAAAATGCTGAAAGAAAACGACTGCGATAGCGTTATTTCTCTCGGCGGCGGTTCGCCACACGATTGTGCGAAAGGTATCGCGCTGGTGGCCGCTAACGGTGGCTATATCGGTGATTACGAAGGCGTTGACCGCTCTGCAAAACCGCAGTTGCCGATGATTGCCATTAACACCACGGCGGGTACAGCATCTGAAATGACCCGTTTCTGCATCATTACCGATGAAGAACGCCATATTAAAATGGCGATTGTCGACAAGCACGTCACTCCGCTGCTGTCGGTCAATGACTCCTCGCTGATGGTCGGTATGCCGAAATCTCTGACGGCGGCCACCGGTATGGATGCGTTGACCCACGCTATCGAAGCCTACGTTTCTATTGCTGCGACCCCGATTACCGATGCGTGTGCGCTGAAAGCGGTCACCATGATTGCGGAAAACCTGCCAGTTGCCGTTGAAGATGGCAGCAATGCTCAGGCGCGTGAAGCCATGGCTTATGCGCAATTCCTTGCAGGTATGGCATTTAACAACGCCTCTTTGGGTTACGTGCACGCCATGGCGCACCAGTTGGGTGGCTTCTACGATCTGCCACACGGTGTATGTAACGCCGTGCTGCTGCCGCATGTGCAGGTTTTCAACAGCAAAGTTGCTGCCGCTCGTCTGCGTGATTGCGCGGCTGCGATGGGCGTTAACGTTGCTGGACTGAGTGCAGAGCAAGGGGCGGAAGCCTGTATCGCGGCGATCCGTGAACTGGCGCAGAAAGTGAATATTCCGGCTGGTCTGCGTGAGCTAAACGTGAAGGAAGAAGATTTTGCCGTTCTGGCGACCAATGCCCTGAAAGATGCCTGTGGTTTCACTAATCCGATTCAGGCGACACATGAAGAAATCATGGCGATTTATCGTGCTGCGATGTAATTCGTGATACCTGTCGTAAAGCAGTAAAAGGCTGGCGAATTATTCGCCAGCCCCGTCTACCCTTGTAGTACCCCTACAGCAAGGAGACGGTCATGACCAATAACCCCCCTTCAACGCGTATTTATCCCGGCGAGTATGGTTACCCTCTGAAGTTAAAAGCCCGATACGATAACTTTATCGGCGGAGACTGGGTCGCGCCGGTGGACGGCGAGTATTACCAAAACCTGACGCCGGTCACCGGGCAATTGCTGTGCGAAGTGGCCTCTTCCGGTAAGAAGGATATCGATCTGGCACTGGATGCCGCGCACAAAATAAAAGATAAATGGGCGCAAACATCCGTACAGGACAGAGCGGCGATTCTGTTCAAAATCGCCGATCGTATGGAACAAAACCTGGAGCTGCTGGCGACGGCAGAAACCTGGGATAACGGTAAGCCCATCCGTGAAACCAGCGCGGCAGACGTGCCGCTGGCGATTGACCATTTCCGCTATTTCGCCTCCTGTATTCGTGCGCAGGAAGGGGGGATCAGCGAGGTTGATAGTGAGACCGTGGCTTATCATTTCCATGAGCCTCTTGGCGTGGTCGGGCAAATTATCCCGTGGAACTTCCCGCTGCTAATGGCCAGTTGGAAGATGGCGCCCGCGCTGGCGGCGGGTAACTGCGTGGTGCTTAAACCTGCGCGCCTGACGCCGCTGTCTGTGCTGCTGCTGATGGAGGTCATCGGCGATCTGCTCCCGCCTGGTGTCGTGAACGTGGTAAACGGCGCGGGTGGGGAAATCGGTGAGTATCTGGCGACGTCTAAACGTATCGCAAAAGTGGCGTTTACCGGCTCAACGGAAGTCGGCCAGCAGATCATGCAGTATGCCACGCAGAACATTATTCCCGTCACGCTGGAGCTGGGTGGGAAATCGCCCAATATCTTCTTCGCGGACGTGATGGATGAAGAAGATGCGTTCTTTGACAAAGCGCTGGAAGGCTTTGCGCTATTTGCCTTTAACCAGGGCGAAGTGTGTACCTGTCCGAGCCGCGCGCTGGTGCAGGAATCCATTTACGAACGCTTTATGGAAAGAGCCATTCGCCGGGTGGAGAGCATCCGCAGCGGCAACCCGTTAGACAGCGTGACACAAATGGGGGCGCAGGTTTCACATGGTCAACTGGAAACCATTCTGAATTACATCGATATTGGTAAGAAAGAAGGGGCGGATATCCTGACCGGTGGACGGCGCAAGCAGCTGGATGGTGAGTTAAAGGAGGGGTACTACCTCGAACCGACCATTCTGTTTGGCAAGAACAATATGCGGGTTTTCCAGGAGGAGATCTTCGGCCCGGTACTGGCTGTTACGACCTTTAAAACCATGGACGAAGCGCTGGAAATTGCCAATGACACCCAATATGGACTTGGCGCTGGCGTCTGGAGCCGTAACGGAAATCTCGCGTACAAGATGGGCCGCGGGATTCAGGCGGGGCGTGTCTGGACCAACTGCTACCATGCTTATCCGGCACATGCGGCGTTCGGCGGCTATAAGCAGTCGGGCATTGGGCGCGAGACACACAAAATGATGCTTGAGCATTATCAACAAACCAAATGCCTGCTGGTGAGCTACTCGGATAAACCGCTGGGGCTGTTTTAATATCCCGTCACTTACTGCCCGGTCGCATTTAGCGTACCGGGCATCAAGTTATGTCCTGCAGCTTAAAGTATGAAAAATATACCCTATGGATTTCGTGTTGCTTCGAGGCGGTAAGAGAGGGAATCTCCAGGAGCTTACTCCGGTAAGTGACTGGGGTGAACGTACGCAACCAACAAAGAAGCAGTTCGAAAGACGACGGGTATATAGAAAGTCATATATCGTTATATAAATAACCCCATTGCATCCAATCTGGTCATTCCACTACTATTATCAACTCTATTTTTTAAATAAATAGCAGCCAAGTTCTTTAATTTAAATCCCTGAGGCAAATATGTTCCTTGATTATTTTGCATTAGGAGTGCTTATTTTTGTATTCCTGGTCATTTTTTACGGGATTATTATTCTGCATGATATTCCCTATCTCATTGCAAAGAAACGTAACCATCCTCATGCCGACGCTATACATGTTGCGGGCTGGGTTAGCTTGTTTACCTTACATGTTATTTGGCCCTTTTTATGGATCTGGGCAACGCTTTATCGCCCGGAGCGCGGGTGGGGTATGCAGAGCGCGGATTCTTCCCTGATCCAGCTTCAGGCGCGGGTTGCCGATCTGGAAAAGAAACTGGGTGAGGTTAAGACCTCTCCGGCGGAGTAATATCGATGGATTTACTGATTGTTCTGACCTATGTGGCATGCGCATGGTCGATATTTAAAATTTTTAAAATTCCTGTAAATAAATGGACGGTACCCACTGCGGCATTGGGTGGTATTTTCATTGTTTGCGGACTTATATTACTGATGAATTATAACCATCCGTATACCTTTAAGGCGCAAAAAGCGGTAATTTCTATTCCCGTGGTGCCGCAGGTCACGGGTGTTGTAACGGAAGTGACGGATAAGAAGAATACGCTGATCAAAAAAGGCGAAGTTCTGTTTAAACTTAATCCAGGACGTTATCAGGCGCGGGTTGATCGTCTGAAAGCCGACATTGTCACCGCTCAGCATAAAGAGCAGGCACTGGTTGCGCAGCTAGACGAAATGAAAGCTAATACGCAGCGGGCAAAGGCGACGCGTGACAAGCTGGCAAAAGATTACCAGCGCTATGCGCAGGGGAGTCAGGCGAAGGTCAACCCTTTTTCTGAACGCGATATCGATGCGGCTCGTCAAAACTATCTGGCGCAGGAAGCATCGGTGAAATCGTCTATTGCGGAGCAACAGCAAATCCAGAGCCAGTTAGACAGCCTGGTACTGGGTGAAAATTCGCAAATTGCCAGCCTGAAGGCACAACTCGCCGAAGCGGAGTTTAACCTTGACCAGACCGTGGTTCGTGCGCCCAGCGATGGTTACGTTACGCAGGTGCTGATGCGCCCCGGAACCTATGCCGCCGCGCTGCCTATGCGTCCGGTGATGGTGTTTATCCCGGAACAGAAACGGCAAATTATCGCCCAGTTCCGTCAAAACTCGCTGCTGCGACTGGAGCCAGGCGATGAAGCAGAAGTGGTGTTTAACGCCCTGCCGGGGAAGGTATTTAGCGGCAAACTGGCTGCTATCAGCCCGGCTGTACCGGGTGGTACATACCAGTCGAACGGGGCGTTGCAATCATTAAACTCTACGCCCGGTTCAGAAGGGGTGATCGCCACGATTGAACTGAACGACAATGCGGACGTGAGCGCGTTACCTGATGGGATTTACGCCCAGGTCGCCGTTTACTCTGACCACTTCGAACATGTGTCAATCATGCGCAAAGTCTTGTTGCGGATGACCAGTTGGGTGCATTACCTGTATCTCGACCACTAGGTGCAGGCTATTTTGCTTACTCAGACAGCTGTAGCGTCTGAGTAAGCTGCTGACGTATCTCCGCTAACATTGCGTCGAGAATAAACTGTACACGCCAGGGCTGATATTCACGCTTGCGGAAAATCGCCACCAAATCCAGCCACCATTCGTGCTGTTCGGAGAAACAGGGAACCAACAATCCGGACTGAACATCTTTTTGTATACTCGCATAAGGCGCAAAAACAATGCCCAGATGATTACGCGCCAGCGCCAGCGCGGATTGCGTATTGTCACAGACGTAGTTTCCGGTCACCCGATAATCATGCATTTCCTTGCCGCCCGCGGAGCTGAAGCGCCAGATATTGGCCTCATCAATCATCATGGAATCGATTAAAATACAGGAATGATTTTCCAGCTCATCAGGGCTGTTAATGGGATGCTGTTTGATATATTCAGGGCTGGCAAACGCCATCACTGCATATTTGGTAATAAAGCTGGCGACCAGTGATTCATCTTTAGGATGCGCATAGGTAATTAAAACGTCACAATCATCCGGGAAGTCTACACCTTCATAAAATGCTTTCCGTTCAAGATTGCAGGTTTTCAGCGAGAGAGTAATACCACCGATATCCTGAATTTTTGCAATAACATGTTGCGATAAGTAAGCAATAATTCCGGTTGGTGCATATACCGTTACCTTGCCACGTTTTTCATGCTTATAATCAGCGATGAAACTATTTAGCTGATCGTTTCTGTCCAGCATGTCATTGATGTAAGGTAGCAGCGCTACACCAAAGGGCGTCAGGGTCAACTGTCGGGTGGTGCGATCAAAGACCTTTAACCCAACTTTTGATTCAAAATCAGCAAGGTACTTGCTGACATTAGCCTGTGCGATGCCGAGAACCGTAGCGGCATGACTGATGTTTTCACTGGCAGCAATTACCGAAATAATCTTCAGTTCCCGGTGTTTGAGTTGTAATTTGTTCATCGCCAAACCCAATATATATATGTTTGTATATATTACTATATAAATATGGAAGTTGCATCGATGAAATTGTAAGCATTATTATGCACCCGCTTTGTGGCTTATTTTAAAATGGAATGTTGGCATGTTAATTAAACGCAATATTGTGGCGCTGTTCGCCTTTTCTTTTATGGCGAGTGCAACTGCCGCAGAGTTTTCTATTGGCGGTGGCGCTGTATATAATGAATCTCCTTATCGTGGATATAATGATAATGTTCATGCAGTACCGCTTATCAGTTATGAAAGTGAATCATTTTATTTTAGGCAAACAACGTTAGGCTATATTCTTTCAAAAAGTGAAAGTAATGAATTTAGCATTACTGCTTCTTACATGCCGCTTGAGTTTGATCCCGGTGATAACGACGATCATGCGATGAAGCAGCTGGACAAGCGTGATGCAACCGCGATGGCGGGTGCCGCATGGTATCACCATGAAAAATGGGGCAGTGTGAAGGTCTCTGCCGCAGCGGATGTGCTGGATAACAGCAATGGCTGGGTGGCGGAAATGTCTATGTTCCGCCAAATGCCAATGGGCAAGCTGACGCTGACGCCGGCGATTGGCGTGCTCTACTATGACGAAAACTTCAACGAATATTACTACGGCATCTCTGGCAATGAATCCCGCCGTAGTGGGTTATCAAGCTACTCCCCAGGGGACAGCTGGACACCGTATGTTGGCCTGTCCGCTAAATACGCGTTGACCAGCAACCTGACGCTGCTGGCCAGCGCCAACTATAGCGTGCTGCCGGATGACATTAAAAATAGCCCGATGGTTGATCGCGATGACAGCTTTACCTTGATGTCCGGTCTGACCTGGCGTTTCTGATTCTCACCCGTTTGTCCTCAGGGAGGAGGGCAATCTTTTCATGATGCTTTGACGGATGGGGCTAACTGCCGCCATCCGTCGTCATCGTTACTGCTCGTTTATCCAGATTCGCATTTCGCCTTCACCACGGTTTGCCCAGCTAAACCACGGAATGAACGTCAGCGTATGCGCCTGACGCGAAGCTGGTGAAATATCGTAGTGCCACAACGCTTGTTGTGCCGCATTGTGGGTACTTTGCTTCACGCCTTCCGCCTGAATTAACATCTTATGGCTGAACAGTCCCTTACCCTCAAAGACCCTGAACTCACTCTCTTTTGGCAGCCACAGGTTATGCAACTCTTCGCCGTTGTCGGCCTGCTCCAGGCAATACACCAGCGGCCCACGCTGAATGGCGACCTTACCGGCAACATGGCGCACCAGTGGGTTTCCGTATACGCGACGCACGGGCATCGGCAGGGTCAGGCTTAGCGTATCCCCCTCCCGCCAGGTTCGGCTGATGTGCAAATAGCCTTTACGTACATCTTGTGCAACCGGTTGACCATTCAGCAAAATCTGCGGCGCGGTACACCAGTCCGGCAGGCGTAACGCCAGGGTATGATCGACCGGCAGCGGTGATTCAATGGCGATTGTTACCTGCTCATGCCACGGGTAATTTCCGTTAATGCGCAGTTTAAGCACGCCGTCTGCCACAGGAACTTCCATGCTATTGCCCACATACATGTTGATATACAGTGCGTCCTGACGTGGCGTATAGATGTAATGGCCAATAGAAGTGAGTACGCGGGCGATATTGGGCGGGCAGCAGGCGCAGCCAAACCAGCGCTGGCGAACGGGCTTCACATGGTCGTAAATATGATTGAATTTTAAAGATTTAGGATGCACCTCCAGCGGGTTAACGTAGAAGAAGTGCTTCCCGTCCAGCGCCATGCCGCCAAGTACGGTGTTATACAGGGCGCGCTCCATCACGTCGGCATACTGGCTGTCTGCTTCCATTTCCAGCATCCGGCGGGCGAACATCATCAGCCCGATTGAGGCGCAGCTTTCGGCATAGACGGAATCGTTGGGTAGATCGTAATCGCTGCTAAACGCTTCGCCGCTGCTTTGCGAACCGATCCCGCCGGTAATATACAACTGACGCTGGGCCATATTGTTCCACAGACGCAAACAATCCTGACGCTTGCTTTCGTCCTGACTTAGGCGTGCCAGATGCGCCACGCCGGTCATCAGATAAACAAAACGTACGGCATGACCGATAGCCTCTTGCTGCTCTGAAACAGGCTGGTGTGCCTGGCTATAGGGCTTATCCTTCACCATCCACGCCGGACCGTAGGTGTGCCAGTAAGACGTTTGGCCGCGTTTTTCGTACTCTTCGTCATAAAAATGAGGTTGCGCACCGCGTTGCTCAACAAAGTAATTTACCAGCGCCATATAGCGTGGTTGCTGAGTGACTTCGTACAAACGCATTAATGCCAGCTCGATTTCCGGGTGTCCGGGGTAGCCGCGCAGTTGATTCTTTCCCAGCCCAAAAACGCTGTCGATATGATCTGCCAGGCGGCACACCACCTCTAACAGACGACGTTTTCCCGTCGCCTGGTAGAAAGCAACGCCCGCTTCAATCAAATGACCCGCACAGTACAACTCATGGCACTCAGCGAGATTAGTCCAGCGTTCATCTGGGGCTTTGACCGTAAAATACGTATTGAGGTAGCCATCATCACACTGGGCGGCGGCGACCAGTTCAATAACTTCATCGGCAGTTTTCTCAAGCTCCGCATCGGGCTTCTGGCACAGCGACCAGGCGACGGCTTCCAGCCATTTCGCCACGTCGCTGTCCTGAAAAACCATCCCGTAAAACTCGCCTTGCTGAAGGCCTGCGGCGATGCGGAAATTCTCGATCGCATGGCTTGGCTCCGCTTCTGTAATGCGGTCATTGAGCGCATCCCACTGGTAGGGGATCACCACGTCACGCACCAACTGCTGATATTGTCCGAGGAACGGATCGCTGACCGTGAGCTTATGCAGGTCGACTTCCAGTACATTCATTTCGTGCTCCTTAAGGCTGTACATGACGTTGACGCAGATCGGTAGCAATGCGCGACATCATCGGGTTATTGAGTTTGCAGATGCGGACAGACAGCGCCAGCAGCAGGTGGAACAGTGCGGGCAGCAGCGTCTCCATGGCAGTAATCCCTTGCAAAGAACTGGCGGTTTGATTACCGGCGCCGGGATGATAGGCGACAAAAATAAACAACAGGCTGATGATCCCCGCACTGGAGGCCCAGGCCAGTTTGATGAAGAACAGGTTGAAGGCGAAATTCATGCCGGAAGAGCGCACGCCGGTTTTCCACTCGCCGTAATCATCGGCGAAGGCCATCAGCGAGAAGTGCAGCGGTAGCGTGAAGCCCAGGATAATGCCGTTACCGAGGATAATCGCCAGCCACAATGTCTGATAAGCCGGGCCGGTTGGCAGGAACCACATCAGCACCGCCAGCGCGGCCAACATCAGGTTGGTGTAGTAATAGAGTTTGACGGTATCAATGCGTCGGGTCAGCGGGCTGACGAGCACTGAACCGATGATAGAGGCAAAGGTTACCATGGTGAAAAACAGCGACGTGTAAGCGGTGCTGCCTTCCAGCACATAGGTAATGAAATACATATATCCGCCGCCGCGAATATTAAAGACGTTAATCAGCAGGAACGACATCACCAGCATCAGCAGCAACTGGTCATTTTTGCGCAGACCGCCAATATGTTCGCGCAGGGTAAATTTCCCCATCATCGCCAATGGCACACGTTCACGCACCCAGAAAAAACAGCACAGGAACATGACCACCGCGATGGCGCACAGGACACCGACACCGAACTGGTAACCCTGCGCGGCATTGCCCTGGCCCAGCACATCCACCATCCACGGCAGGCCGACGGAGACAAGGAATCCCGCCACGCCGCACAACACAAAGCGCCAGGACTGGCAGGCGATCACCTCATTGTGGCGGGTGGTCATGGTGTTAATCAGCGCACAGTACGGTACGTTGATGGCGGTATAGCCGACGGAGAGCAACAGATAGGTGCAGAATGCCCAGGCGATTTTTACGCCCATGCTGGCGTCTGGGACGGTGAACGTGAGCACGCCAATAATGCCAATAGGAACCGCGACCCATAGTTGCCAGGGGCGAAAGCGTCCCCAGCGGCTTTGCGTCCGATCGGCGAGAACGCCCATGATGGGGTCGGAAATCGCATCAAACACGCGCAGGGCAATAAACAATGTGCCGACCAGCGCGGGTGTTAACCCGAAGACATCCGTGTAGAAGAACGTCAGGAAGTTCATGATCAGGCAGGTAATCACCGTCCCGCCTGCATCGCCTAACCCATACCCTATTTTTTCACGAAGGGATAATTTGTCGTCTTGTGCACGCTGTGCCAAATCAGATGTCGTAATCGGAGCCGAAGTCATAAATAACTCCCGGAAGTGATGTTCGGAAAGTGTCCCGCTACGCTGCGGGTTATTTGGATGTAATTTGCAAAATACCTGATTAATTTTGCACGATATGTTTGAGTCAACAAGGGAAGAGAAAAGTATAAAAAGGTGACAATTCCGACTTCATTGGGAAAATGTGATTTCGATCCGGCGAAAAGCAATTTTATCGTGAATAATCAAAGGTAAAGGTCGGTTTAATTAATGCAAAAAGCGGGAATTTGAATATATATGCTCGAATTGTCCATGTCTCTTCCGATTAAAGTGCAAAACGGCGGGTTATTTATTTCTCGTGGCGTCGGCAGTCATCCCGCACGGCAATTGCAATCCTGGGAAATAATCTTTGTCGAAAAAGGGACATTAACGATTCGCGAAGGCCATACTGTTTTTTGCGTGAATGCCGGAGAAAGTTTGCTGCTGTGGCCGCATCGCTTACATATTGGCGTCGGGCAATTTCCGCCCGATTTAAAATTTTACTGGCTGCACTTTGAGTTAACGACAGGAAACGATGCTTCATCAACAGAACCGTTACTTGCGATTCCTCAGCATACCAGGGTGAGCGAGCCGCAATATATTATTTCGCTGTTTCGCCAGTTTTTACGCGAGCAGGAAAACATTCATCGCAGCATGGCGCTGGAACTGATCCTGTTGTTGATTTTGCAGCAAATATCCGCGGCCGCCGGTGAGCAACCTGTTGATAGCCCTGGGAATGCGCTGGCATGGAAAGCGCAACAAATGATCCACACCCAGTTCCACCTGCCGATTGGTGCTTCAACGCTGGCGAGAGAACTGCATTGCAATGCCGACTATCTGGGACGTGTTTTCCGCGGCGCTTTTCGGCTGACACTCACCGAAGCGTTGCATCGTCAACGGGTGAGGGCGGCAGAAAAACTGTTAATCAGCGATTCGCTGTCGCTCACTGAAGTGGCGCGGAGATGTGGATTTAACGACGTGGGCTATTTTCGCAAAATCTTCCGCAAGCATACCAGCCTGACTCCAGCGGCCTGGAAACGGCGCTATTGTAAGGAACATATAAACTCATAATCGAT
This sequence comes from Citrobacter sp. wls714, assembly GCF_005281025.1. NCBI lineage: Bacteria > Pseudomonadati > Pseudomonadota > Gammaproteobacteria > Enterobacterales > Enterobacteriaceae > Citrobacter > Citrobacter sp. wls714. The sequence goes on from NZ_SZWZ01000092.1 coordinate 15,257, forward strand.
CAGTTGTTGTTACGTGTACAATAGAATAAAGGGGTATGGTCGTAGAGAAATAAATATCCATCGGCGTTCTGTTGTATGACTTGCAGGGCAAGTCCTCGATTGTGTTTCCTGAAGAAATCAGGTTTCCAGCTAAGGATAGGAATATCCCTTTTAGGTAGTTCGTTTGTTGATTTTGAGAACAGGTAAAGATTTTGCCCTTTACGCCAATAATCAAAAGTCACTTTATTACTGGTTTTTATTTCATGACCCTGTCGATCTCTGTAAATACCGGTTGCTTCATATTTACCCGAATCACCAGAAAAAGTGAAGTTCATGAGTACTTCATAAGATGAGATTTGGTCCTGCAATGTTAATTGGGCTTCACAGGAAAAATATTTATGCGCGGTAGACGTGCGCCAGCGGATGATAAATGTGGCCGCCAGTCCTGCTAAAAATATAATCCATAAGAATAAAGAAATTTTCTTAGTCATCATATTTCTCCATGAAAAATAATGATTTGCACTTTGCGAGAGAGGAGTTTATTTTATCGCGGCATATCAGAATAGACGTTCCGGATTGTGAGTTATTAAGTGTCATATATACAGTCTTTGCTGGTGGGCAGGTTAAGTTTTGTTTGGCGTAGAACTGGTTAAAGACTTGAGTACTTTTCTCCTTGCCTGACCATGACGAGTAGACCTGGCAGCCATGTAATTTACCAATATCTATGTAATGAGCATAAAAAGAGTTTTCATGCTGATGTGAGTAGAGAATGAAAAATAGTAAAAATATGCCACCAAGAAGTGGTATGAATATAGTTCGCTGAAGAAAATTACTCTTGAATACATTTTTTTTTGCAGCGGTTGCCGGGGGGGAGAGTTCTACCGGAACGGCAACCTGCCGGGCAGTGCGAGCGGTCATGAACTCATCGAAAGGAATTGTCACTACATGAGCTTCAGCTTTGAAGCCTATTTTTGGCAGAGTGAATATGATTTCCTCATCCAGACCCACTCCTCTGAGAGCTTTCCTGATCAACGCAATACTCTGATATATCGCATTGGTGGAGACAATCGCCCCATTTTTTTCCCATACTTCACTGAACAGATACTTCTGGGTAACGGGCTGATGGTTATGCTGTAGCAGCAGTAAAAGGCAGGCAGACACTGGCGCGTGCAGCGAGATGTTTCTTTCTGGGTAATCCTTTAGAGAAGTTAGACGATTTTTATCAGGTTCAAAAACAATTAATTTATTGATAATGATGACATTTTTCACTTTCATGCCCAACATGTAACAAAGAGAGTCCGTTCTGAATCAGAATAAATCATCAAACATCATTACCCAGTTTCAGTGGAATGGCTTAAGGTCAATCTCAACGAAGTGATTATCACGCAACAGAATGCTTCAGTGAAACTCAAACAGAATTATTATCCGTGATTTGAGATAAATAATTGGTTTTGCATTGTCATTATGAGTGCGTACGATTTGTTAGAGATTTATTCTGTAAATTTGCTGCTTGAAAAAGTATCATTTTATTAACCGGTATATTATTTTACATTTTATTCTGATTTTGGCTGGAATGTTGCTAGAGGAAGGGTGCACAGAATGTATATTGAAATTAATTTTCATCACTTTACACTTGCAGTGTGAAAGTAAAGGAGGAATGAGAATGTCTGGATATCATCGGCTGATGTTAAAGTGAGTCGCTGAACTATGAAATATCAATTACAGGGATTTATGATTGGTAGAGAAATTTTTTTCGATGTTAAAGAAGCCAGAATATTTAGACTTCCGGTACATAAGATGGATAGCATCATTTTATTTGGTGGTATATTTCTGAATAGTACGATGTTTCGTCTGTTGATCTATCTTTTGATAAACGCCGAGAATCGATATGTATCGCGAGATGAATTACTTAGCAATATCTGGGAAAAATATGACTTAAGTGCCTCAACACAACGGTTATGCAAAGTAGTAAGTAATTTGAATAAAAAATTGAGCCTTTTAGGGTTGCCTGCAGATACCATTGTTAATGTTAAAGGCAGTGGCTACATTATAAGACTGAATAATATAAAACCGCTATATGGTTTAGTTGATTTTTAATATAAGTCCGACACCTGTGGAAAGTTTTTTTTCGTGAGCGTGATGTCGCCTCCGAAATATTATCCTGGGCAGTAATGCCCAGGGTCTTTTTACAGGGTAAACATTTCTTACTCCGGTTTCTGTATCAAGTGGAAAATATTAATCACTTCTCTGGGCATTTCTACTGGATGGCATAAATATGAAAATAAAGTACTTTTTTCTAAATTTAAAATTAAATAAAAAGATGCTATTAGGTTTTTCTGCGATGTTTATCATCATGATTTCTATTATGGCTTCAGGATTGTTTGGCTTAAGGCAAATCCAGGAACGTGTTGATAAAAATGCAGTTAGTATCAAACTCCTCGAAAGTTTGGCAGCAGCAAAACTTAGCCGAATTAGCTATGAGTTATCTGGAGATGCCGCTTATTTTAAACAAAATAAGGTTGCTATGGCGCAATTGTCACAGCATCTTGAAAATTTGTTTGCTTTCACATGGTCTGAAAGTGGTCTGGATATTCTTAATCGAAGCAAACGCGCACTGAAAAATTGTTTCGAAGATTGGGAAGTGTTTGACTCATTAATGACGAAAAAGGTAGCAATGCAACAACGGCTTGATAGTCAGGATTTTTACACTAAATCAACGAGCTTAAACCGCTGGAGCTATGATATAGCTTTGCAGCCAGAACTCGGGATGATGATATCTCAATTTAGTTTTGCGATGAGTGATTTGGATACATTGCTCAGTGAATATTTGAAGTCACCGACAGAAAATAAATTGCATACGCTACAAACCCGTATTGATGAAAGTCTGGCTCTTGGCGAGCGATTCAAATCATTATTATCAAGCGAGAGGCAATCCTATCTTGACAATATTATTAAGGAAATAAAAGGTTACGCCAGTGATATTGTGCCTTATCGCCAATTAAATAATGAGGTGCTTGAAGTATCCAGTAAGCTGGCAAATGGAGATTGTGGCTTTAGTGGGAATTGGTATCGGGATTTTATTGGCATGGCTGATTACGCGCTCGATAACGTTGCCAATTCAGGATACTTTACGTTTGGCAGAACAGATTGCCAAAGGGGATCTGACTCACGATCTTAAGACTGAACGACGCGATGAACTGGGTTCATTAATGCAGTCGATATATACAATGAATAACAATCTGAAAACGATTATTCATGACGTGAGAGAAGGTGTAGATAGTGTCGCACGCTCTTCATCAGAGATAGCATCGGGAAATATTGATTTATCTTCTCGTACAGAAGAACAAGCGGCTGCTGTGGTTGAAACTGCGGCGAGTATGGAAGAATTAACTTCAACTATTGCACTTAATGCAGCAAATGCCAACGATGCGCTAAAGCTGTCTGAACTTGCAGCGAAAAAAGCCAATGAAGGATGCCAAATTTCTCAGGTTGTTATTGAATCAATGAAAAACGTCCGAACTAGCTCACACCGTATTTCGGAAATTACCTCTGTAATTAATGGGATCGCTTTTCAGACGAATATTCTGGCGTTGAATGCTGCCGTTGAAGCAGCACGCGCTGGGGAGCAGGGGAAAGGGTTTGCAGTTGTTGCAGGAGAGGTTCGTAATCTTGCCCAGCGCAGCGCGCAATCAGCTAAAGAGATTGAGGAATTGATCACTGATTCGGTTAAACAGGTTGATTCCGGTTTTGCATTGGTTGAACGTTCGGGGATTGCGATTGCGGATATTGAGCAATCAGTCATTCGGATGCGCGATATTATGGCGGATATTGCACTGGCAACCAGTGAGCAAAGTCGGGGTGTTACTCAAATTGCTCAGGCAATGACGGAAATGGATACGACTACACAACAAAATGCGGCGTTGGTTGAGGAGTCCTCTGCAGCAGCGAGTTCGTTAGAGGAACAGGCGCTTAAGCTTGAAGAGGCTATTTCTGTTTTCCACGTATCACATGAATATAATAACATCCCACAGACTCTAATGGGCATTCGAAAAATGAGTGTAGAAGCTGTGAAGCAGGAAAGTAATCACAATAACTGGGTTAAATTCTAAATAATTAGCCGCTGCTAACTGGCAGCGGCTATCACTTATGCTACTGCCCGTAATAGGCATTCGCGCCATGTTTACGTAGATAGTGTTTATCCAGTAACTCAGGCTGCATATCCGGTAACTGCGGGGCCAACTGGCGTGAGAACAGCCCCATATAGGCGCACTCCTCAAGTACCACTGCGTTATGCACAGCATCCGCGGCGTTTTTACCCCAGGCGAACGGGCCGTGTGAATGCACCAGTACCGCCGGAACCTGCATCGGGTTCAGGTCCCGTTGCTCAAACGTTTTAATGATCACTTCGCCGGTCTGGTATTCATATTCACCGTTGATCTCTTCCATGGTCATCAGTCGGGTACATGGGATCGTGCCGTAAAAGTAGTCGGCATGCGTGGTGCCCCATGCCGGGAGATCAAGACCCGCTTGCGACCAGATTGTCGCGTGGCGTGAGTGCGTGTGCACAATGCCGCCGATCTCAGGGTAACGGCGATACAGCGCCAGATGAGTTGGCGTGTCGGAAGAGGGTTTTTTACTGCCTTCAACCACGTTGCCGCTGGCGATATCCACCACCACCATATCATCGGCGGTCATCACGTCATATTCCACGCCGGATGGCTTGATCACCATCAGCTTGCGTGTTTCATCTACTGCGCTGACGTTACCCCAGGTAAAGGTGACTAAACCATGTGCCGGCAGCGCCAGATTCGCCGCCAGTACCTCGGCTTTCAGTTGTTCTAACATGGGAAACCTCCTTCCTGCATACGGTCTTCTATCCAGCGTCGGGCCTGGATAATTTCCAGCACCGGTTCTTTTGCTTTTTCCGTCCACATTTCAATCAGAAACGATCCGCGATAGTTCAATTGATGCAGCGTTTTGAAGATGCCCACAAAGTCCACACATCCTTCGCCAAAGGGGACATCGCGAAACTGGCCCGGATGAGTTTCGGTTACCGGCAGCGTGTCCTTCAGATGGATCGCGGCGATACGGTCGATGCCCAACGTCAATTCAGCCGTAACGTCATTACCCCATGCGCTGAGGTTGCCCACGTCCGGGTAGACGGTGAACCACGGCGATGAGAGCATTTCATCCCACTTTTTCCACTTGCTGATCGAGTTCATAAATGCGGTATCCATGATTTCTACCGCCAGCATCACCTGCGCGGCGGCGGCTTGCTCAACTGCCCATGCCAGCCCCTCGGCAAAGCGCTGCTGTGTACCTTCGTCATGTTCTTCGTAATAGACGTCGTAACCGGCCAGTTGAATTGTGCGAATACCTAAATCCCGGGCCAGGCGGATGGCTTTGGTCATGATGTCGCGTGCCCGGGCGCGGACGGCTTCATCGCGACTGCCAAAGGGAAAACGGCGGTGGGCCGACAGACACATAGAAGGAATGGCCACGCCGGTTTCCAGCATCGCGCTCACCAGCGATGCGCGCTGGGCAGGAGTCCAGTCAAGGCGCGACAGACGTTCATCGGTTTCATCTACCGACATTTCAACGAAATCAAAACCGCAGCTTTTCGCCAGCACTAACCGCTCCGGCCAGGTGAGGTCTTTGGCCAGCGCTTTTTCATAGATACCTAACGGATGGTTACGCATATTTTGCTCCCCAGATGGCGTCGATTTGCGCATGGAATTCGGCGGCCACCTGCGCCGGGTTTTGTGCTCCCGCCAGCGCGCGTCCAGCGATAAAGGCTTTGACGTTGATGTCGCGAAACAGCGGCAGGTCGGCGGGCGTAATTCCACCGGTAATCGACAGCTCCAGACCGATATCAGAAAGCGCCTTCATCCGCGCCAGATCCGCTTCCCCCCACAGTTGACCGCTGGCCTGCGCATCGCGTCCACGATGGTAAATCGCCTGGCGAACGCCGACGCGATACCAGTCGCGGGCATCATCCAGGGTCCAGTTGCCGAACAGTTCCATCTGAATTTCGCCGCCGCAGGACTGCGCGACGCCATGGCCTTTTTCCACCGTAGCGAGCGGTGCGGCGCAGATGATGGTCATCCAGTTGGCGCCTGCGTCAAACGCCTGCTGTGCGAGAGTTTCGCCCGCATCGGCCACCTTCCAGTCGGCGACGATGATTTTATTCGGGCACTGTGCTCGCAGCGCTTTCACGGCGGAAAGGCCTTCGGTTAAGCAGAGAATAGTGCCTGCCTCAACGATATCGACACTTTCCTGTAGCAGCGCGACATCGCGTTGGGCCGCTTGCAGATTCGTGTGGTCAAGCGCCAGTTGCAGTAATGGTCGACTCATTATTCGTGCTCCTTAATACGGGCGTGATAGCCCTGCAGTGCGGTAATTAAATTCTGGTATTGGCGGTATTTGCGCTGATAGTTCGCATGCGCCGCGGCGTCCGGCAACAGGGTGCGTACCGGGTGCTGTAAGCTGCGCTGGGCATCGCTGAAATTGTGATAAACACCGGTGCCTACGCGGGCGGCGAGCGCTGCGCCAAAGCAGCCTGTCTCTTCAACCTGCGGCAGTTCGATACGTAAACCGCTGACGTCCGCCAGCATTTGCATCCAGACGTTGGAATGCGCCGGACCACCGGTAACGCGCAGGGTATGCGCCTTGGTAAAGCGCTCACGCATACGGTTGAGGTGGGTCATATGGCTGAAAACCACGCCTTCGTAGATGGCCTGTAACAAGTAGGCACGGGTGTGTATAGCCTGCATGCCATAAAAACCGCTGGTCATCTCCATCCCGGCGTTACTGCCATACAAAAAAGGCAGGAATAAAAGATCGCTACTGGCTTTTGGCAAGCTGGCAACGGCCTGGTTGATCTCATCGAAAGAGAGTTCGCCCCACTGGGCGGTAAACCACTCCAGATTGCCGGAAGAGGTCGGGCTGGCTTCGTGAACGATGTACTGCCCATCATTGACATAGCGGCCATAGACGTAAGGATGCGCTTCGTGGTTGCGCAGGCCGTGAGCGATCCCGCTGGTGACGGCCCAGGTTCCCATCACCGCGTTGAGGGTGTGTTCATCTTCGATCCCGGCGCAGAGTGCGGTGGAAACCACATCAAACAGACCGCCGACGACGGGAGTACCCGCCGCCAGACCGGTTATGGCGGCTGTTTGAGCGGTGATTTCCCCGCATATTTCTGCTGAACCGACAATAGGCGGTAGCGCATTGTCGACTTCACTGATGCCCAGCCACTGGGTCAGACGCGGGTCGTACTGGCCTGTCGTCATGTTGTAGAGGTTGGACTCAGAGATGTTGCTCTCTTCGCAGCCTTTCACGCCGGTTAAGCACCAGCGCAGGTAGTCATGGCCCATCATGACGCTGCCGATTTGCGCGTAGCGTTGTGGTTCATTTTCTTTCACCCAGCGCAGGAGGGATGCGGGATGTCCGGTCCATAATGTCTGGCGGGTGATCGGGTAGAGCTGCTCGGGGATCCCATCCTGCTGCCAGCGCTGAACGATGCCCATCGCACGTCGGTCGGAAGAGAGAATGGCATTGCCCAGCGGCTTATCCTGTTTATCGAGAAGGAACAGTCCCTTGCCCTGAGCGGAAATACCGATGCCTTTGATTTGTTCACCGGATACGCCAGTGCGCTTCAACAGCCCGGCAATGGTGGCAACACACTGTTGCCACAATTGGTGCATATCGCGTTCGGCGTAACCCGGTAATGGCGATACGGTCTGCAACGATTGCCGGTTAATTCCATGCTCATGACCTTTGGCATCATACAAACCGGCTTTCAGATAGGTACCGCCACAATCGATCCCCAGCCAAAAGGTCTCTCTATCACTCATCTTTGTTATCTCATTTTTGCCGGATGGCGCTGCGCGTATCCGGCCTTGGGTATTTATTGATTTTGTAGGCCCGGTAAGCGCAGCGCCCCCGGGCATTGTTTTACGCCGTGCGTTTATGTGGGTTCAGTGTTTTGAGCGGTGCGGAACCCGCGTCGCATTTCGCTGGCAGCAGCAGCGCCATCAGCGCGGCCAGAGCCAGTGAGACGGCCAGGCAGTAAACGCCTGCATCTTTGCTGTACAGGGTGATAAGTACGCCGACCGCGTAAGGACCGCAGAAACCGCCGAGGTTACCCAACGCATTGATGACCCCACGTGCGCCACCGGCCATTTCCGCGCTGAACAAACGCGCCGGAATAGTCCAGAACACGCCTGCAGCCGATTGCAGGAAGAATCCGCAGCCAACCAGTGCGGCATAAGCCAGCCAGACGTTATTTTTCAGTGCTACAGAGAGGAACATGCACAGGGCAAAGCCAATCAGCGGCAGGCAGACGAACAGCTTGCGTTTGCCGGTCCGGTCAGAGAGGGAAGAGAACAGGAACATCCCGGCAATCGCGCCGACGTACGGCAGAATAGCGAGCATGCCAACTTGCCCCATGCTGCTGTGGGTCAACTCTTTGAGGATGGTCGGCAGCCACAGGGTGTAACCGTAAATCCCGGTCTGATAGAAGAAGTTCAGCGCGATAAGTTGCCACATGGTTTTGTCGGACAGCACCGCGCCCAGAGAGGCATTTTTGACCTCTGTTCCGGCAATCGCTTTTTGCTCGGCGGCCAGGGTTTCTACCAGGTAATTTTTCTCCGCCTCAGAGATCCAGCGCGCTTCCTGCGGACGGTCGTAAACGGTATAGGCCCACAGCACCAGAACGACGACGGAGAGTAAACCTTCAATGATGAACAGCCAGCGCCAGTCGAGTACGGTGATTATCCAGCCTGAGAGCGGGGCGGTAATGATCCCGGCAATAGGCACGAACATAATCACAATCGCATTGGCGCGACCGCGTTCGGCGTCGGGGAACCAGTTACTGATCATCGTCAGCACCACCGGCAGCATGCCGCCTTCGGCCACGCCGAGTAAGAAACGTAAAACCAGCAGTTGATACTGGTTAGTGATCAATCCCGTCAGAACGGAAATAACCGCCCAGGCAACCAGCGACCAGCCGATAAATTTCTTGCCGCTGCCGTGTACGGCAATTTTTCCGCCGGGTACCTGTAAAAACAGATAACCGATGAAGAAAATTCCCCCGGCCAGACCGGCCATGGTGGCGGAAATACCTAATTCTTCATCCATACCGCCGGGCATCGCAAATGCGATATTAACGCGGTCCATATAAGAGATAATACAAGCGATCAAAATCGGGGGAATAATCCGCAGCCAGCGCTGACGGGGTATATCTTTGAGTGTAGGGCGAGAGGTCATGTTCATATTAATATTCTCGTAGAGTAGTATGTTATTTTTATAGTTTTGCTTTGTTTAATGCAGCGATGCCGTCGCGTAATATCGCTACGCGATGGTTCACATCTGCATTGGCATTTATTTCCAGCAATTTAGTACCGGCAAACTGCAATGGATCGCTTCCTGCGCAGGCGAATAATTCGCGGGCATGGTCCGTGGTCATCAGGCTCTGCGGGCAGAAAGGGGCAAATGGTGCGTGAAGGTCCTGCCATTCGCCGTATTCTCCTGTCAGCGTCGTGCCGGAGAACATCAGCGCGCCCAGTTTCCCGGCCCGTTGGGCCTGCTGCGTGTGGGCCAGAGGTAGGGCGAGGTTCTGCCCTTCAATCGCCGATCTCGCCCAGTTAATGCACACGCTGATGTCGTAACCGGCAATCACGTCCAGTACGTTTTCTAACGGTAAAAATCCTTTGCGTGGCGCGGGGCCAGTCATAGCATCGCAATGTTCCAGCACCAGATCGCAGGACCAGTCCCAACGGGTAATTTCCTGGAGTGAACGGGCAAACGCGTCGGTGGCCTGAGCGACATTTGGGTTGCTTGCCAGTGGAGCGGCATGCAGTTCAAGGGCGATTATTTTCCCGGCGCTGGCCGCATTAATATGGTTGATTTTCTGGTGCAGATGGCGGTAATACGCCACACAGGCCTGACGCTGCTCTTCGTCGCTGGAGGCCAACCCGAAACCACCCTCAGTACCACGACGGCGCATGGTCTCCATAATCGCTGTGACCACGATTTGCCACTCGCCTGGCGTATGGCGCAATAACCACTCGTCACCTAACGGATGCAGATGCTCAAGGCAGGGCTGCTCCAGTCCGCGAATATCCGGGGTATCGGAGAGTTGACGCCAGAAGTCCTTCTCTTCCTCTTCACTCTTTTGGTGAAATGAGGGTGCACAAGGGTACGCACCGATAATATAACCGGTAGTGTTAGCTTTCATTTTTGTGCTCCTTTTATAAAACTGAAATAGCAACCTTCACGACTATTTTGCGGATCGGCGTGGCGACAGTTTTATGACATGCTGGACGATGAACATCCTGCGGGAAAAATATGGCGTAACTTCCCGGAATCATTTCAATAAAAGATTCATGTTCGCTGGCGTGATAAAAAATAATATCGCGCTGTTCTAATAACGATTCGCTGATTTGGTTATTTCCGGTATCAATGGCGATACCGATTTTTTCTTCACCCCAGGCTAAAAACTGAATATCCAGATAGCGGCGATGTACTTCAGGGCGATTTTCGGCAGCGTCACGCGTGGTTAAATCGATAATTTGTGCGAAGATATTTTTACCTTCTATCTCCACCACGCCCGGCTCAAGCTTGCGGAAATCCGTGGTGCGCAGGAAATCGAGCGCCCTTTCAATCGCCACGGGCAAACGACACGGGTTAGGCTGAGAGATATGTCCAAAGATCATGGTGTTGCTCCTTACAGCGCCTGAATTTTTGCCCAGACGCTGTCATCAACGGTTATACCGTTACGGCGATTTTCTTCCAGTAGCTTTGTAAACTCGTGGCCTGGCAGACGAACAGGCGTGTTTTCATCCGCGCGTTCGGCGGTGGTGATGAAATCCATAATCCGCTGTAGTTTGGCATCGCGCGTGGCGCCATCGATCAGCTTATCCACTTCAATGGCGATGAAAATCTGCGAAACGCCATATTCGTCGCTGTTATCCTGAGTGACCTCCGCAACGGAAGAGCCGTCAGAAAGCAGGGTGGCAATCATATCCAGCACAATCGACAGACCTGAACCTTTCCAGTAACCCATTGGCAGAATGCGACGATTTTTTTCGATAATGCCAGGCTCTTTGGTGAGATTGCCTTCATCGTCAAAACCACCGTCTACCGGCAGTTCGCGACCGGCCAGGCGATTCACTTCCAGCATGCCGTAGGAGAACATCGACATCGACATATCAACCATGGTGATTGGCGTGGAGGGGATGGCGACAATCAGCGGGTTAGTACCAATGCGGCACTCCTTCGAACCCCACGGCGGCATGACGGCAATTGAGTTGGTCCAGCAGATACCAATGTACCCTTTCTCCGCGGCCTGCCAGCCATAGCTGCCGCCACGCATCCAGTGGTTGGCGTTACGCAGCGCCACCAGACCAATACCGTGATCGGAGGCCAGCTCAATGGCCCGGTCCATCATCTTTTTCGCCGTCAGGTTGCCGATCGAACGCTGGGCATCCCATTGCTCAATCGCCCCCAGGCTGGTGATGCGCTGTGGTTTGGCTTCAGGAATGATGTCGCCGTTATCCAGTTGTTGAATGAAGCGGGGAAAACGGTTGACGCCATGCGAATAGACGCCGGATTCGGTGGTGCGCGCGAACATTTCGGCACAGGCATCGGCGGTTTCAACGGCGATACCGCGTGCCAGCAGTACCCGATTGAACGCATCTTTTAACTGTTCAAAGGTGACTTTCATTCCTGTTTCCTTGTTTAAATTTGATCGCTTTTTTATCTCTAAATTTCACTATGCGAAATCTGATTTCAAATATAGCGATCAAAATTTAACAGATCAACGGGGTGGCCTGTTTTTTAAAATCTGCAAAATCAAATAGTTGTGTTTTTTTGGTTCAGATCGTGAACTGAAACACACTTTGCGCTACCATCAGAGCGCGATGAAAAGGGGAGCGGAAAAAATGGGCACAAAAGAGAGTGAAATGACGCAAGACAAAGAGAGGCCAGCCGGAAGTCAGAGCCTGTTCCGTGGTTTGATGTTGATTGAGATCCTGAGCAACTATCCGAATGGGTGCCCGCTGGCCCACCTGTCTGAACTGGCGGGGCTGAACAAAAGTACCGTGCATCGACTCCTGCAAGGATTGCAGTCCTGCGGCTATGTCACACCCGCACCCGCTGCGGGCAGCTATCGGCTGACCACTAAATTTATCGCCGTTGGGCAGAAGGCGCTGTCGTCACTGAATATTATCCATGTCGCCGCGCCGCACCTTGAAGCGCTGAATATTGCCACCGGCGAAACCATCAACTTCTCCAGCCGTGAAGATGACCACGCTATTTTGATCTATAAGCTCGAGCCGACAACGGGCATGCTGCGTACCCGCGCCTATATCGGCCAGCATATGCCGCTGTACTGCTCCGCGATGGGCAAAATCTATATGGCGTTTGGGCATGCGGATTACGTGGCGTCCTACTGGGAGAGCCATCAGGATCTGATTCAGCCTCTGACCCGCAATACCATTACCGGTTTACCGGCGATGTATGACGAACTGGCGCAAATCCGCGAAAGCAGTATGGCGATGGATCGAGAAGAGAACGAGCTGGGGGTTTCCTGTATTGCCGTGCCGGTGTTTGATATTCACGGTCGGGTGCCGTATTCGGTGTCGATTTCACTTTCTACCTCACGTCTGAAGCAGGTAGGGGAAAAGAATTTACTTAAGCCGCTGCGCGAAACCGCTCAGGCAATTTCCAATGAGCTGGGCTTTACCGTTCGCGATTAGGCGCATGCCTGGCGTCGTTCAGTCACCTGACAAAATTTAACCGTTTCCCCTGTCCGATCAAGGCAGCAGGGAGTCTCTCTCTGGCAATCTGTGGTTTTCACTCTGACGGAGGGGGCAATGAACGAGTTTATTATGGCGGATGCGGCAAAATGTATTGGGTGTCGTACCTGCGAAGTTGCCTGCGTTGTCGCACATCAGGAAAATCAGGATTGCGCATCGGTCTCCTCCGCGGCGTTTATCCCGCGGATTCGGGTGATTAAAGACGATGCCTTTACGACGGCAGTAGCCTGTCATCAGTGCGAAGATGCTCCCTGCGCTAATGTGTGCCCAACGCACGCTATTCGTCGTGAACATGGGCATATCTTCGTTGAACAGGCGCAGTGTATTGGCTGTAAAAGCTGCATGATCGCATGTCCGTTTGGGGCGATGAATGTTGTCGCACGAACGGCACGGGCGCAGGCGATAAAATGTGATTTGTGCTGGCATCGCGAGACGGGACCTGCATGTGTAGAAGCCTGCCCGACCAATGCCTTGCAGTGTATTGATGCTGTCAGTATGCAGCGACAGCGTCTGCGTTCACAGCCTCTGTGAAGCGATCCCGACCCACGCTCGGGTCGGGATTTGCGTTAGCCTTCCAGCCAGGCGCGCTCGATCTCTTCCGCCAGAATCTTCACGCCAGCTTCGATTTTCTCCGGCTCTGGAACGTAATTCATGCGCATGCACTGATGAGTATGCGGCCAGGGTTTATCCAGCCCCGGGAAGAAGTAGTCACCGGGAACCATCAGCACGCCGCGCGCTTTCAGGCGCTGATACAGCAGCTCGGTGGTGATCGGCAAATCTTTGAACCATAACCACAGGAAAATCGCCCCTTCTGGTTTATGGATGAGACAGCGATCTTCAGGTAAATAGCGGCGAATGATCGCAATAGTCTGCTGAACGCGCTGGTAATAAAACGGTTTGATCACTGTCTCAGAAAGGCGCAGAAGATCGTTACGTTTAATCATTTCGCACATCATCGCCGGTCCCATTCCGCCGGGCGCAAGGCTGATAATGCCGTTCATATTGGTGATGGCGGTGATGATTTTTTCATTGGCGATAATGATGCCGCAGCGGGAGCCTGGCAGACCCAGCTTAGAAAGGCTCATGCACAGCACAATGTTTGGGTTCCACAGCGGCCGCGCTTCGCTAAAAATGATGCCAGGGAACGGTACGCCATACGCGTTATCGATCACCAACGGGATGCCGTGCTGGTTGGCCAGCCGATCCAGCTTCATCAGCTCTTCGTCGGTGATCACGTTGCCTGTCGGGTTAGTCGGGCGCGACACGCAGATCATCCCCGTTTCTTCACCGATGTGCAGATGTTCAAAATCAACGTGATACTTAAACTGCCCTTCTGGTAACAGTTCGATGTTTGGGCGTGCAGAGACAAAGAGTTCTTCTTCCAGCCCGGAATCGGCATAGCCAATATATTCCGGCGCTAATGGGAACAACACTTTTTGGGTTGTTCCGTCGGCGCGGCGTCCGGCGAAGAGATTGAATAAGTAGAAAAATGCGCTCTGACTGCCATTTGTCAGTGCAATATTTTGTGGCTCGATATCCCAACCCTGCTTCTCACGTAGCAGTTTCGCCAGCTCGGCCAGTAGCTCGGTTTTACCTTGTGGACCGTCATAATTGCAAAGCGCATCAGTGGCTTTGCCGTTTTCCAGCATATCTGCCAGCAGAGACTGAAAGTAATTTTTCATCTCTGGGATTTGCGCCGGATTACCGCCGCCGAGCATGATGGCGCCTGGTGTACGTAAGCCATCGTTGAGGTCCTCCATCAGGCGTGTGATACCTGAATGGCGGGTAAATTTGTCGCCAAAAAGTGAGAATGTCATAGCAGGTGGTCTGTCGAACTGAGTAGTAAAGTGGCTAACCATAGCGCTACCTATGGCGGGGTGCAAATCAGGGGTATCAGGCTGGATTGATGTTTTGTGCTGCAGATTTTTGTCGGGGTGGTGTTTTATCGTGAATTGGGCTTCTCGCATCAGCGAGTACGAGAAGCCCGTCAGGATCAGTGCTGACCGGCCCACACCACCATAACTTTATCGTTGCCATGTTCACGGACGAATCCGTATCCCTGCTTCAATGTCAGCGTGGTTTGTTTACCGGCGCCAATGGCGGGATGTCTGGCCCTGAACTGGCTTATACGTTGCCAGTGGGCGACGCTGGCGGCAGATTTCCCGGTCACATCCTGCCAGTTCATCTCTGAGCGCGTACCCTGCAAGGGATCGGAACCCGTGGGGCCAAAAGGCCGGGCCGACTCGTCACCGTAAAACAGTTGTACTGCCCCAGGCGCCAGTAGCAATAGCTCGGCGGCTTTGTCTCCACCCTCGCGAAACAGCCGGGTATCATGGGAGGAGAGATAGCTCAGGACATTGAAATCCTGCAGTTTTTCTGCCATCTGCTGCCAGGTGAGATCCATATTTGCCAGACAATCAACGGCTTTCGCCGCCTGCTCCTGATAGTCGAAATTGATCATCGCGTCGAAACCGTGACGATAATAGTCGCTTTGCATGACGCCGTGACCCCAGGCTTCACCGGTCATCCAGAAGGGTTTATCATCCAGCGCTTTGTCCGGGTTGGCTTTCTTCCATTCGACCAGCGCCGCGCTGGCCTGTGTTTTGAGCTGCTGCCAGGCGGGCAGCTCAACGTGTTTGGCGGTATCAACCCGAAAGCCGTCAATTCCGTAATCGCGCACCCACTGACTGAGCCAGTGGGTCAGATAGTCACGGGGCGTGTAGCCGGCGATAGCTTTGGCGTGAGTATCTGGTTTGTGCTGATAAAAATTAGGCAGGCCGGAAGGCGTGGTGGATTCGGTTTTCAGATCGGGCAGGAAAGCCAGCGACATGGTCAAGTCGTCAAAACCAGGGTTGTCGTAATCGCCAATATCGGTGCGGATCCAGTTTTTGCCCCACCATTTTTCCCAGCCGGTTTTATCGCTGAAGTTGATGTAATCATTAAAGCTATGCCAGCTCTGCCCGGCGGCTGGCTTCCAGTCCGTCCAGCGTTCGCCGAGCGTGTTTTTCAGCTCATCGCCTGATAAGTACAACGCCCCAAACTGATATTCCTGCATATCCGCCAGCGTGGCGTAACCAGCATGGTTCATCACGACATCGAACAGGACACGGATACCGCGCTGGTGAGCGCCGTCAACCAGCGCGCGCAGATCGTTTTCGTTGCCCATATTAGCGTCGAGCGTGGTCCAGTCCTGAGTGTAGTAGCCATGGTAGGCGTAGTGGGGGAAATCGCCTTTGGTGCCACCGCCGACCCAGCCGTGGATTTGCTCAAACGGCGCGCTGATCCATAGCGCATTGACGCCCAGTTGTTGCAGATAGTCGAGTTTGCTGGCAAGACCGCGTAAATCGCCGCCGTGGAAGGTGCCAATTTCCTGCATACCGTCGTTGCGCCGACCGTAGCTGTGGTCATTGCCCGGATCGCCATTCATAAAGCGGTCCGTCAGGACGAAATACACCGTCGCGTTATGCCAGTCGAAAGCAGCGGGGGCGTCGGTTTCCGCCCGTTCCAGCAGCAACAATCCGTTACTGGTTGCGGCGGGCTGCAGGGTAATCGACCCGTTTTTTACCGTCGCCGTTTGGTTACTGTAGTAGTCGCGCACCACGGCGCCTTCCGGGAAGGTCTGACTGACGTCCAGCGTTAATGGCGAACCATCCCATTTCGGACACTGGCGAATTTGGACACTGACGGGGTCTGCGGCGCTTTTGACTGAGAGCATCAGCGTTGGCGTGCCGGAGCGGGTATCGACTTCCAGCGTGTAATCGCCGTCCTTGAATAAACGCCACTGCGGCGGGGCGCCTTCACAAGGTTTGAGCGACAGCATCTGGTTGAGTTTTATTGCATCAGCTGGCTGCCAGCACTGTTGGTCAAAATTCAGAATTAAAGGACGAGTACCCTTCGTCAACGCTGCATGGCTGACGAATTTACCCGTACCTTCCGCTTCGAAGGTGGGAAGTCCCTGAGAGGTCCATGTTGAGGCGATGGCAATTCCGGGTAGTAGCGCCAGCGCAACGGCGGCAAGTTTCATAATGCTGTCCTTGATGCTGCGATTTTCGCCAGTTTGCCAGTGAAATCAGGCCGGAAACTCCTCCTTTGAGCTGATTCCGCCAGGAGGAGAAGTGAGGGTGAGCTAATGCGCGCAAAAAATGAACTAATTTTGCGATAACCCCCACATTTTCATCAAATTAATGGCGCCCCGAATCGTTAACGCGTGACATAGTTTCAGAATTGGACTATTCCTTTGGGTGCTCTTGACCGTTATTTTTGATATGATTTGAGATTCATCTCTCATTTTTGTGAAAAATATAAGGTGTTGGAATGTATAAATCCGACCAGGAGACCTAATGATATTGACTCCCATTCGACGATATGGGGCAATGATTCTTATGTTACTCACCGTTGCATTTTCGGGTGAGGTGCTGGCAAAGACACACACGGCGACAACGAGTCACAAGCCCCAGGTAATCAAGGCAAGTAATAAACAGGTTAGCAGTAAACAAGAGTATTCTCGCAATAATGCAAAGAGTAGTTCACTTCCTGATTTGCGAAAATACCCTTCCGGAACACCAAGGAAAAAAGCGTTTCTCCGGACGGTTATGCCTTATATTACCAGCCAAAATGCTGCCATTACGGCGGATCGTAACTGGCTGATTTCAAAACAGTACCAGAATCGCTGGTCGCCGACAGAGCGTACGCGGATGAAAGACATCGCCAAGCGCTATAAGGTGAGCTGGTCAGGTAACACGCGTAAAATTCCGTGGAATACGCTGCTTGAGCGTGTAGACATTATCCCGACCAGTATGGTGGCAACCATGGCTGCGGCTGAAAGCGGCTGGGGGACATCGAAGCTGGCGCGGAGCAACAACAACCTGTTTGGCATGAAATGTGGCAAAGGGCGTTGTAACAATGCCCCGGGTAAGGTGAAAGGCTACTCACAGTTTGAATCAGTGAAAGAGTCAGTCAATGCCTATGTCATTAACCTGAATACGCACCCTGCTTACTCTTCTTTCCGTAAGTCACGCGCGCAACTGCGTAAAGCCGATCAGGAAGTCACCGCTACTGCGATGATCCATAAGCTGAAGGGTTATTCCACTAAGGGACAGAGCTACAACAACTATCTGTTCGCAATGTATCAGGATAACCAGCGCTTAATCGCCGCGCATATGTAACGTGTGTAATCCGGTCTACAAATCATCTTGTAGGCCGGATCAGACGAAGCTGCCATCCGGCAATTCCCTCTATAGCAATACTTCACTATTCACATCGCGATACTCTTTTGGCGTCGTGTCGTACTCTTTCTTGAAGACGGAATAGAAGTATTGCAAAGATGGATAGCCGCACATTTGTGAAATTTCGTTGATTGAAAGCGTGGTGGAAATCAACAGGCTGCGCGCTTTTTCCAGCTTTTCGGCATGAATCACCGCATGGATAGTTTCTCCGACCTCTTCTTTAAAACGTTTCTCCAGGTTCGACCGCGAAATCCCCACTGCATCCAGTACCTGTTCGACTTTAATGCCTTTGCAGGCATGGTTTCGGATAAAGTGCATCGCCTGAATCACCGCCGGATCGGTCAATGAACGGTAGTCAGTTGAACGGCGTTCAATGACGCGCACTGGAGGGACCAGTATGCGTTGCAGCGGTAGTTCTTCACTCGCCAGTAAGCGGTGCAAAAGCTTAGCGGCCTGATACCCCATCTGCCTGGCCCCCTGAGCAACGGATGACAGCGCCACCCGCGACAGGTAACGGGTCAGTTCTTCGTTGTCGATACCAATCACGCACAGTTTTTCCGGGACCGGAATATGCAGGTGTTCGCAAGCTTGCAGGACGTGCCGCGCTCGCGCGTCGGTGACGGCGATAATGCCGGTTTGCGGCGGCAGAGTCTGCAGCCAGTCCGCCAGACGGTTTTGCGCGTGCTGCCAGTTTTCCGGCGCGGTTTCCAGTCCCTGATAGACAACCCCACGGTACTTTTCTTTCGCGACCAGTTGGCAAAACGCATATTCACGTTCAGCGGCCCAGCGTTTGCCGCTTGAAGCGGGCAGTCCGTAGAATGCGAACCGGTTGATCCCTTTTTCTTTCAGATGCAGGAAAGCGCTTTCTACCAGCGCGTGGTTATCGGTGGCAATGTAATGTACCGGCGGATAATCCTTTTCCGCATGGTAGGAACCCCCGACGCCGATGATAGGAACATCCACATCGGCAAGTAATTGTGCAATGTCATCGTCGTCATAATCAGCAATAACACCATCGCCTAACCAGTCTTTGATATTATCAATGCGGGCGCGGAAATCTTCCTCAATGAATATATCCCACTCTGATTGCGATGCCTGTAAATATTCACCCACCCCTTCTACCACCTGGCGGTCGTAGGCTTTATTGGCATTAAATAATAGAGTGATGCGGTGACGTTTATCAAACATAAGAACCTGTCCTGGAAGGTTAACGTGGCCTGTCGATACTAGCAAAACCGCAGGTACGACTGCTTGATGAAGCGTGACAAATTTTTATTTTCTGATTCTACGCAAAATTCACATACTGAACGCGGGATGACAATTGCCATTTTTTATCTGCGCATTACGGTTTTTTGTTTAATGATGAACCTTCGATCGCGATCGCTTTTTTAATTCTTTTTTCAATGCGATTTTTTGGGAGCCAGCGCACGTTTGGGTATTCTCTTAATGGCGGTGTGAAATAACGTAATTGAGCAATAAATCAGGAAATTCCAGTATAGCTATATCGCAGTTTACTCGCCGTATTACCTGATTATGGAGCTTATTATGCAGGCTTATTTCGACCAACTCGATCGTGTTCGTTTTGAAGGGACTAAATCTACTAACCCGCTCGCATTTCGCCATTACAACCCTGACGAAATCGTGTTGGGCAAACGCATGGAAGATCATCTGCGTTTTGCCGCCTGCTATTGGCATACATTCTGCTGGAACGGTGCGGATATGTTCGGCATGGGCGCTTTCGATCGCCCGTGGCAGCAGCCCGGAGAAGCACTGGCGCTGGCGAAACGCAAAGCGGATGTCGCATTTGAGTTCTTTCACAAACTGAACGTCCCTTACTATTGCTTCCATGATGTGGATGTCTCGCCGGAAGGCGCGTCGCTGAAAGAGTACAAAAACAACTTTGCGCAGATGGTTGATGTACTGGCGGCAAAACAAGAACAAAGTGGGGTCAAGCTGCTGTGGGGAACGGCAAACTGCTTCACCAATCCACGCTACGGCGCGGGCGCGGCCACGAACCCGGATCCGGAAGTGTTCAGTTGGGCTGCCACGCAGGTGGTCACGGCGATGGATGCCACGCATAAGCTAGGCGGCGAAAACTATGTTTTGTGGGGCGGTCGTGAAGGCTATGAAACGCTGCTGAATACCGATCTGCGTCAGGAACGTGAACAGATTGGCCGCTTTATGCAACTGGTGGTAGAGCACAAACACAAAACGGGTTTCCAGGGCACTTTACTTATCGAGCCGAAGCCACAGGAACCAACCAAACACCAGTACGACTACGATGCAGCGACCGTTTACGGGTTCCTCAAGCAGTTTGGCCTGGAAAAAGAGATCAAACTGAATATCGAAGCCAACCACGCCACGCTGGCGGGTCACTCTTTCCATCATGAAATCGCCACTGCTATCGCGCTGGGTCTGTTTGGCTCTGTCGATGCCAACCGCGGTGACGCACAACTGGGATGGGATACTGACCAGTTCCCGAATAGCGTAGAAGAGAATGCGTTGGTGATGTACGAAATCCTCAAAGCGGGCGGCTTCACCACCGGCGGTCTGAACTTCGACGCCAAAGTCCGTCGTCAGAGCACCGATAAATACGATCTGTTCTATGGTCATATTGGCGCAATGGATACCATGGCGCTGTCGCTGAAAATTGCGGCCCGTATGATTGAGGACGGTGGCCTGGATCAGCGCGTGGCCAAGCGCTATGCCGGTTGGAATGGTGAGCTGGGCCAGCAAATTCTGAAAGGGCAGATGACGCTGACGGAAATTGCGCAGTACGCTGAACAACATAACCTGGCGCCAGTGCACCAGAGCGGTCATCAGGAACTGCTGGAAAATCTGGTAAACCATTATTTGTTCGACAAATAACAGGTTTCTGAGAACGTCCGTAAGCCCGGAAAGCTACGCGCTGCCGGGCCTTTCTTTAAGGAACAATACGCTATGTATATCGGGATAGATCTAGGCACCTCAGGCGTAAAGGCCATTCTGCTGAATGAGCAGGGCGATGTGATCGCTTCGCAAACGGAGAAACTCACGGTCTCGCGCCCGCATCCGTTATGGTCAGAGCAGGACCCTGAACAATGGTGGCTGGCAACGGATCGCGCCGTAAAAGCGCTGGGCCAGCAGCATTCGCTCAGTGAGGTGAAAGCGTTAGGGATTGCCGGCCAGATGCACGGCGCGACGTTACTGGACAAGCAACAGAAAGTATTACGTCCCGCTATCCTGTGGAACGATGGCCGCTGCGGTGAAGAGTGCATAATGCTGGAGAACCAGGTTCCGCAGTCTCGTGCTATTACTGGCAACCTGATGATGCCTGGCTTTACCGCGCCAAAGTTGCTGTGGGTGCAACGCCACGAACCGGAGATTTTCAGCCAGATTGATAAAGTGCTGTTGCCGAAAGATTACCTGCGTCTGCGTATGACCGGCGATTTTGCCAGCGATATGTCTGATGCGGCAGGTACGATGTGGCTGGATGTCGCCAAACGTGACTGGAGTGATGTCATGCTGGCGGCCTGTAAGCTGTCTCGTGCGCATATGCCTGCGCTATACGAAGGTTGTGCGATTACCGGAACATTGCTGCCAGAAGTCGCCCGGAACTGGGGAATGAGTGAGGTTGCGGTCGTTGCCGGGGGCGGTGATAACGCGGCGGGGGCGGTTGGCGTGGGCATGATGAATGCCGGTCAGGCGATGCTTTCGTTGGGTACATCCGGCGTCTATTTTGCGGTAAGCGACGGCTTCCTCAGCAAACCGGAAAGCGCGGTACACACTTTTTGTCATGCTTTGCCGGAACGATGGCACCTGATGTCCGTGATGCTGAGCGCAGCATCCTGCCTGGATTGGGCAGCGAAATTAACCGGACAGGCGAGCGTACCTGCGTTGATCGCCGCAGCGCAACAGGCGAATGAAGACGCCGAGCCGGTCTGGTTTTTACCTTATCTGTCCGGTGAACGTACGCCGCATAATAACCCGCAGGCGAAGGGCGTATTTTTCGGTCTGACGCATCAGCATGGTCCGGCAGAACTGGCGCGAGCGGTACTGGAAGGTGTGGGTTTTGCGCTGGCTGACGGTATGGATGTGGTGCATGCGTGCGGCGTGCAGCCTGCAAGCATTACCTTGATTGGCGGCGGGGCGCGCAGCGCATACTGGCGTCAGATGTTGTCTGACATCAGCGGATTGCAGCTGGATTACCGTACCGGCGGTGATGTCGGCCCTGCACTTGGTGCGGCGCGACTGGCGCAAATCGCTATGAATCCGCAGCAGCCGTTAGCAGACATACTGCCTCAGCTTACGCTGGAACAGGCGCATTATCCTGATGCTGAGCGCCATGCGCTTTACCTACAGCGTCGGGAAACCTTCCGTCGTATTTATCAGCAATTACAGCCGCTGATGTCCTGACGACTTTCCCCTCTGAATAGCAGAGGGGATTTATCAAATATATATTTCAATGAAATAAATAATTGATGTGAATGGATTTATTCTGAAAATCCAGTGTGGTGGCATATTTCTGTGTTGTCTTTAGCGGGTTATTCATATTGTATCCATGATGGATAAGGAGATCCCAATGAAGACGACCAGGCTGTTGCCATGGATATTATTTTTCTCTGGCATACTGATTTACGTTATCGGCTTATGGCGAGCATGTCCGTTATTAAGCGGCAAAGGCTATTTTCTGGGTGCGCTGATGACGGGAATGTTTGTGACGTACGCTTATCAGCGTGCTGAAAATCTCAATCAGAACGACGAACGCTTCGCTTCCGTGTGTCAGATGGTGGCATTGATAACGCTGGGGCTACTGCTGGTGGGGATATGGAATATACCGTTAACGCCCCTCGAAAAGGGGCTATACCTGGCAGCATTCTTTGTGTGTTTGGCCGGACAAGTTTTACTCCTGCGTCCAGGGCCGAATGAACAAAAGGGTGAGTCTTAACTCACCAACCTGCGCGTATCGATACGCTGCAAGAGTATGGACAACAGCAGGCTACCCGCCAGCGTGGCGCTAAAAATCCACAGCATGTCCAGCGGTGGCCAGTTTTTGAGTTCAAGGCCGTTGGTGCGCAGCGCGTGAATGATCAGCGCATGAAAGCCATAAATGCCCAGCGAGTGGCGGGAAATAAGGCCCAGTACCGGTAGAGTGCGCTTGCTGAGCGTATTTTTGACCAGCGTCAGGAGCGAGGCGGCACAAATAAACACCGCCGGGCCGCAGTAGAGGTACCAGGTATCGGCAAAATTGCCGCGCCAGCGCAGTTCATGCAACGTGCCCCGAGAAATAACAAACACCGCGGTGATGAACAACGCCGCACAGAGCCAGGTGAGCGCACGCTTTTGCGTATCCATCATGCCAATCGCCCGACCCAACATGCCGTACAAGATGTAATAGAAGGTATCGCCACTGATGTACAGGTTGATGGGAAGCCACTCAAAACCGCCAATTTTTTGCGAGACGGTGTTGGGATTGGCAATCACCCCAATCACTACCATGAGCGCCAGCAGCATCTTGCCGCTGATATTTTTCACCTGTATCAGCGGGGAAACCAGGTAGATGACAGCGATGGCGAAGAAAAACCACAGGTGATAGAACACCGGTTTTTGCAACAGGTTTTTCAGCGACAGCTCAGCATTGATCGAGGTAAACAACAGAATATAGGCCAGCGACACGCTGCTGTAAAAAAGAATGCACAGCGTGATGCGCGTGAAATGGCGCGGTTTGGCGCTGCGCTCACCAAAAAACAGATAGCCCGAAATCATGAAGAACAGCGGGACGCTGACGCGAGAGGCGGAATTGAGCACATTGGCCAGATCCCAATTCAACGGGCTGACGCTGTGCGCATTGGTGATGTACCAGGTCGTGGTGTGGATCATCACAACCATGAGACAAGCTATTCCGCGCAGATTATCAATCCAGAAAATTTTGGGCTGCATCAGTTCCTCTGTCTCCATTAAAAAAAGTCTGACCGATATTTTGCGTACGTAACTCACTGGAATAATCTGAGTTTTTACGCTAAAGCTTGAGATGGTCTGATGAGATTCTCAAAATAGGATCTGTTTCCAGACACTAATAATAAGACTGACCAGCAAACCAGGCGGTAATAAAATGATGATGAAGTATTTCTTTCCCGCGATCGCTACCCTCATGCTGGTAGCTTGCGCCGACACACAGCCGTCTGCACCCGCGCAGAA
The DNA here is from genome assembly GCF_005281025.1 of Citrobacter sp. wls714. Lineage (NCBI taxonomy): Bacteria > Pseudomonadati > Pseudomonadota > Gammaproteobacteria > Enterobacterales > Enterobacteriaceae > Citrobacter > Citrobacter sp. wls714. The sequence goes on from NZ_SZWZ01000092.1 coordinate 39,459, forward strand.
GGCGCAAAAGGTTAAGGTCAGTGCAACACGCTCGCTGGATATGGAGTCGCTGTGCAAAAATGAGGCGGCACAACTTTATAACATCGGCGCGCAGAAAATTGATATCTCCGGCCTGGAACAATTCCAGGGCAGCTATGAGATGCGTGGTTCGACCTTCCGTAAAGAGAGTTTTGTCTGCTCTTTTGATGCAGACGGGCAGTTTTTGCACCTTTCCATGCGCTAAGTTCCCCCTTTTTCCCGTTTCGTACTGTATATCTTGCAGCCAGCGGGTATACTGACCGCTTCCTTTAAATCCACACGTATCCAGCACGAAATAATATGCAAAAGTTTGATACCAGGACCTTCCAGGGCTTGATCCTGACCTTACAGGATTACTGGGCTCGCCAGGGCTGCACCATCGTTCAACCATTGGACATGGAAGTCGGCGCGGGGACATCTCACCCAATGACCTGCCTGCGTGCGCTGGGGCCGGAACCGATGGCGACTGCTTATGTGCAGCCTTCTCGTCGTCCGACCGACGGCCGCTATGGCGAAAACCCGAACCGCTTACAGCACTACTATCAGTTCCAGGTAGTGATTAAGCCGTCTCCGGACAACATTCAGGAGCTGTACCTGGGTTCTCTGAAAGAGCTGGGTATGGACCCGACCATTCACGATATCCGTTTCGTGGAAGATAACTGGGAGAACCCGACGCTGGGTGCCTGGGGGCTGGGTTGGGAAGTGTGGCTGAACGGTATGGAAGTCACGCAGTTCACCTACTTCCAGCAGGTTGGTGGTCTGGAATGTAAACCTGTGACTGGGGAAATTACCTACGGTCTGGAACGTTTGGCCATGTACATTCAGGGCGTAGACAGCGTTTACGACCTGGTCTGGAGCGACGGCCCTCTGGGTAAAACCACTTACGGCGACGTGTTCCATCAGAACGAAGTGGAGCAATCCACCTATAACTTCGAATATGCCGACGTGGACTTCCTGTTCACCTGCTTCGAGCAGTACGAGAAAGAAGCGCAGCAGTTGCTGGCGCTGGAAAATCCACTGCCGCTGCCTGCGTATGAACGTATTCTGAAAGCCGCTCATAGCTTCAACCTGCTGGATGCGCGTAAAGCCATCTCCGTCACCGAGCGTCAGCGCTATATCCTGCGCATTCGCACCCTGACTAAAGCTGTGGCAGAAGCTTACTACGCTTCCCGTGAAGCCCTTGGCTTCCCGATGTGCAACAAAGAGAAATAAGAGGCGGCCATGTCTGAGAAAACTTTTCTGGTGGAAATCGGCACTGAAGAGCTGCCACCAAAAGCACTGCGCAGCCTGGCTGAGTCCTTTGCTGCGAACTTTACCGCGGAGCTGGATAACGCTGGCATCGCGCACGGCAACGTTGAGTGGTTCGCCGCACCGCGTCGTCTGGCGCTGAAAGTCGCGAACCTGGCTGAAGCGCAACCTGACCGTGAAGTTGAAAAACGCGGCCCGGCAATTGCTCAGGCGTTTGACGCCGAAGGCAAACCGAGCAAAGCGGCAGAAGGTTGGGCGCGTGGCTGCGGTATCACCGTTGACCAGGCCGAGCGTCTGACCACCGATAAAGGCGAGTGGTTGTTGTATCGCGCGCATGTGAAAGGCGAAAGCGCTGAAACGCTGCTGCCGAACATGATCGCCACCTCGCTGGCTAAGCTGCCGATCCCGAAACTGATGCGCTGGGGCGCGTCTGACGTCCATTTCGTGCGTCCGGTTCACACCGTGACTCTGCTGCTGGGCGACAAAGTGATTCCGGCAACGATTCTGGGCATTCAGTCCGATCGTGTGATTCGCGGCCATCGCTTTATGGGCGAAGCGGAATTCACCATCGACTCTGCCGATCAATACCCAGAAATCCTGCGTGAGCGTGGTAAAGTGATTGCGGATTACGCTGAGCGTAAAGCAAAAATCAAAGCCGATGCAGAAGAAGCGGCGCGTAAAATTGGCGGTAACGCCGATCTGAGCGAAAGCCTGCTGGAAGAAGTCACCTCGCTGGTAGAATGGCCGGTAGTGTTGACCGCGAAGTTCGAAGATAAATTCCTCGCGGTTCCGTCAGAAGCGCTGGTTCACACCATGAAAGGCGACCAGAAGTACTTCCCGGTTTACGCCAACGACGGCAAACTGCTGCCGAACTTTATCTTCGTTGCCAACATCGAATCGAAAGATCCGAGCCAGATTATCTCCGGTAATGAGAAAGTTGTGCGCCCGCGTCTGGCGGATGCCGAGTTCTTCTTCAATACCGACCGTAAAAAACGTCTGGAAGATCATCTGCCGCGTCTGCAAACCGTGCTGTTCCAACAGCAACTGGGTACGCTGCGCGACAAGACCGATCGTATCCAGGCGCTGGCGGGCTGGATTGCTGGTCAGATTGGCGCTGACGTGAACCACGCAACGCGTGCGGGCCTGCTGTCCAAGTGTGACCTGATGACCAACATGGTCTTCGAGTTCACCGACACCCAGGGCGTGATGGGCATGCACTATGCGCGTCACGATGGCGAAGCGGAAGATGTGGCCGTGGCACTGAACGAGCAGTATCAGCCGCGTTTTGCCGGCGATGACCTGCCGTCTAACCCGGTAGCCTGTGCCGTGGCGATTGCCGACAAAATGGACACCCTGGCGGGTATCTTTGGCATCGGCCAGCATCCGAAAGGCGACAAAGACCCGTTTGCGCTGCGTCGTGCCGCGCTGGGCGTGCTGCGTATTATCGTTGAGAAGAACCTGAATCTCGATCTGCAAACGCTGACCGAGGAAGCGGTTCGTCTGTACGGCGACAAGCTGACCAACGCGAAAGTCGTGGATGACGTTATCGACTTTATGCTCGGTCGCTTCCGCGCATGGTATCAGGACGAGGGTTACACCGTTGATACCATTCAGGCCGTGCTGGCGCGTCGTCCGACTCGTCCAGCTGATTTCGACGCGCGTATGAAGGCGGTATCGCACTTCCGTACGCTGGAAGCCGCGTCCGCGCTGGCTGCGGCGAACAAGCGTGTATCAAACATCCTGGCGAAGTCTGAAGAAACGCTGAACGACCGCGTGAATGCGGCAACGCTGAAAGAGCCGGAAGAAATTGCGCTGGCGATGCAGGTTGTGGTGCTGCGCGATAAGCTGGAGCCTGTCTTTGCAGCCGGTCATTACCAGGAAGCGCTGGTTGAGCTATCGGCACTGCGTGAACCGGTTGATGCGTTCTTTGAGAAAGTGATGGTTAACGTGGAAGATAAAGATTTGCGTATTAACCGTCTGTCTATGCTCGAAAAACTGCGCGAGCTGTTCCTGCGCGTGGCGGATATTTCGCTGCTGCAGTAACGGCCCTGAGCTGACTTAGAAAATGCCGGATGGCGTCTCTGCCTTATCCGGCATTTTTTTATGTTGTTATCGCAACTGCAACTTAGTCAGGCAGGTCTGGCTGTCTTCCATTGTCTTAATGGGATACTCGGCTGATTTACCGTTGTAGCTCACTGCGATGGTGCCTTCCATATTGCGCGGTAGCCATACCCCGACGAAGCCGTTTCGACCGCTCTTCATCGCTTTTTGTACCACTACCTCTCCCTTACTGTCCGTCACTTTGACATTGAATGTCTTCTCCGGCATTTCGCCCTGGCAGCCAGACAGACTATGGTTGAAGCAAGGATGTGTTTGCCATTCATAAGGGGCAAATGACAGGTAGAACTTGTCACCGAGCGGCAGGGTATAAACCTGATCGCCAGAAGACAGTTTCAGCGCAGTGCTGGTGACGGACGCTGAGTAAGGCAACGGCCGACTCTGTGGCGACTGGTCAATAGTCTCTACGATTTGCTCAACGGATTTACCGCTGAGTCCGTGTTCCGCCAGAAAAGTGGCTTCCGGGGTCGCCGCGAATGCAGTACCCGTTGTGAGCAAACCTAAAACCAGCAGCAGTGAGGATTTCGACATAGCTTCAATTCCTTGTGAACATTATGGAATACAGACTGGCTCACTATAAAGCTTGCCCTTAGGGAAAGGTCAAAGGTACGGCGGGTAAAGTAATGCAAAGACGCGTTTCGGTGGGATGTATTGCGAAATACAGATAAAAAAAATCCCCGCCGTTTGGCAGGGATTCAGAATTTTGAGCTTTTTAAGCTTACAGGCTGGTTACGTTGCCAGCTGCCGGGCCTTTAGCGCCGCTTTCGATGGTGAAGGAAACTTTCTGACCTTCGTCCAGAGATTTGTAGCCATCGTTCTGGATAGCAGAGAAGTGTACGAACACGTCTTTAGAGCCATCGTCAGGAGTGATGAAGCCGAAACCTTTATCAGCGTTGAACCATTTTACGATACCAGTCATTTTACCGGACATAGTGTATTACCTTTTAAAAAATAAGTGTGCCTTTCGGCGATATGGCGTGCTCTACAGATTTTTTAACAGTAAAGGAAATGCTCACTACGAGGGGTATCAATGATAACTCTTGAAGGGACTTGCCTTACTAAACTGCTGTAATGGTCTGTACGTCAAACCGTTGAGAGCATTAACTCATTTTACGCCTGTGGATGCAACTACTATTTTCTTATTTGTGGATACCCTCCGTAAGGGAACGGTCCTTTTACCGGACCGTTCTTCAGCAAAATTAAAAAATAGTTCAATCCATCAATTGCTTACTTAATCTCGGATCGGCCTGGATCAGGCGCATCAACTTCAATTCGGTAGTGGAAGGCTTTACGCGTTTAGACTCCCATTCATGCACCATCGCGACCGTCACGCCCATCACTCGGGCAAAATCATCTGTTTTTAAACCAGTCCCTCGACGTAGCTGTTCAAATTCGGTGAAAGGGTTGGTTTTTTGCGTCAGAGTAACTGTCTGCGATACATCTTTAAAAACAATCTGCTCCAGACTGCTCAGCAGTTCAAACATTGGATCTTTGTATTCCATTGAGAACTCCTATAAATCACACAGCGGGATCGTGAATTTCATCGAAGCTCCTTAAGAGTAGTCGGAAAAAATGAAGTCGGATCTAAGGTTTGCGTGATGGATTCGTTTCAGCAGAGTATGAGCGACAAGCCTTTACAGGCTAACAAACTGATTAAGGTCGCGATCTCCGAACGATTGCTCCCGATTGTAAAGATAACGAAAATACGACCCTGGGTAATGAATGGCGCATTGTTTAGCAAAAAAAAGGGGGGCGGGAACGGTTATTTTCCCTCACAAGATTACGCGGAAAGGGTATCTTGCGAGCCTGACCTGGACTATCCTTGTCAACGTCTGGCACGCGGGTGTCGTTGTGCGCATTTTTGGGTGAAAGGAGTATTAAAATGGCGACAGGTAAGTCCTGCTCTCGCTGGTTTGCGCCTGTTTTGGCGCTCTTAATGGTAGTTGGCCTGAGTGGGTGTTTTGATAAAGAAGGCGATCAGCGCAAAGCGTTTATCGATTTTCTGCAGAATACTGCAATGCGTAGCGGGGAGCGTTTGCCAACGCTGACCGCCGATCAGAAAAAACAGTTTGGCCCGTTTGTGTCCGATTACGCGATTCTGTATGGCTATTCTCAACAGGTTAATCAGGCGATGGACTCCGGTCTGCGCCCGGTCGTTGATAGCGTAAATGCGATTCGTGTTCCTCAGGATTATGTGACTCAGCGTGAACCGCTGCGTCAGGCAAATGGCGCACTGGGTGTGTTAGGGCAACAGTTGCAGAATGCGAAACTGCAGGCAGATGCTGCGCATGGCGCGCTGAAGCAGGGCGAGGATCTCAAGCCGGTCTTTGACCAGGTCTACAATAAAGTCGTCACTGCACCTTCAGAGGCGCTACAGCCGCTGATCCCTGCCGCGCAAATCTTCACGCAGCAACTGGTGCAGGTCGGTGATTTTGTGGCGCAGCAGGATACGCAGGTGAGCTTTGTCGCCAACGGTATCCAGTTCCCCACTTCACAACAGGCAAGTCAGTACAACACGCTGATTGGCCCGTTGGCTGCTCAGCATCAGGCGTTTACTCAAGCCTGGACTGCTGCGGTGAATGCCACTCAGTAAAAGAGTGCTGTAATACATAGAAGGCCGGGTAAGCGTAAGCGCTGCCCGGCCTTTTGTTTATTGCGCGACCTGCGGGTTGACGCAGTTCTTCTCCACTCTTCCTTGCAGCGCATCGATTAAGTTATCCACCGCACAGGCCGCCATGTTATAGCGCGTTTCGTGCGTGGCTGAACCAATGTGCGGCACGGCCACCACGTTGGGCAGTGACAGCAGCGGAGAGTCTGTCGCTAATGGCTCCTGCTCAAATACATCCAGACCTGCGGCATGAATGTCGCCGTTTTGCAGAGCGCTAATCAACGCTTTTTCATCGACCACCGGGCCACGTCCAGCGTTAATGAAAATGGCGGAAGACTTCATTTTAGCAAACTGCTCGGTACTGAACAGATGATGTGTTTCGTCGGTTAATGGCAGGATCAGGCAGACAAAATCAGACTCCTGCAACAGCGTGTCGAGATCGCAGTAACGCGCATTGAAGCGTTCTTCCGCTTCCTGATGATGACGGCGGGCGTTATAGAGAATCGGCATGCTAAAGCCAAAATGCGCACGTTGCGCCAGCGCCAGCCCGATACGACCCATGCCGACAATGCCCAGCGTTTTGTGGTGGACATCGGTACCAAACCAGTCTGGCCCGACACTTTTGGTCCATTCGCCTGACTTCACTCGTTCAGCAACTTCCACCACGCGGCGAGCGGTGCTTAGCACCAGCGCCATTACCGTATCGGCGACGGTTTCCGTGAGCACGGTTGGCGTATGCATCAACAGTACCTTACGCGCATTGAGGGCATCGACATCGAAGTTGTCATAGCCTACGGAAATTGTGGATGTCGCACGCAGCCTGGGCATTTTCTCCAACAGCGCGGTATTGACGGCTTCACTGGAGCCCAGCAGACCTTCGGCGTTGGCAAAGGCCTTGGCGTGCTGTGCGACCGTTTCCGGGCGCAGGTTAGGCACCTGAGTCACAGTAAAATGCTCTTCCAGGCGATGCAGTAAATCGTCAGGTAACGCTTTATAGAGAATAATGGACGGCTTCATGCGAATCTCCGTAAGTTAAAATTTAAGCGTGGCGTGCGCCAACCGGAATTTGGGAATTATTAGCAGGCTTAACAATTAAAGTTAGCCATACTGAGGCAAAAAGCGCTACCCCCATAAAAATGTACGAGGCGGATGGGCTGCCGGTTGCGCCATTGAGGTAGCCGACAAACCAGGAACCAAAGAATGAGCCCAGCGCGCCCATGCTGTTAATCAACGCCATTGCACCTCCGGCGACGTTGCGTGGCAGCATTTCCGGGATGATGGCGAAGAAGGGACCATATGGGGCATACATTGCCGCGCCCGCGATAACTAACAGCGTGTAGGACAGCCAGAAGTGATCCGCGCCAACGGCCCAGGAGCCGATAAAGGCGAAAGCGGCAATCAGCAACAGCGGCCAGACAAACAGCTTACGATTTTGCAGTTTATCAGAGGCCCAGGAGACGAGAATCATCGCTGCCGTCGCCGCCAGATACGGTACGGATGACAGCCAGCCAACTTCCACCATCCCCAGATTTGCGCCGCCGTTGCGAATAATGGACGGCAGCCACAGCACAAACCCGTAGACGCCAATACTCCAGGCGAAATACTGCATACACAGCAGGATGACGTTACGTGAGCGGAAAGCCTCACCGTAGTTACGCACGGCTTTGATCCCTTGTTGCTCTTGTTCCAGTTGGGCCTGAAGCGCAGCTTTTTCGGATTCCGACAGCCAGCCGACCTGAGACGGTTTGTCTTTTACCAGTACCCACCAGCAGAACGCCCAGATGATGGCCGGGAAGCCCTCGATGATGAACATTTCCCGCCAGCCCAGCGCCTGAATGAGATAACCGGAAACGACGGACATCCATAAAACAGTAACCGGGTTACCGAGGATTAAGAAGGTGTTAGCGCGTGAACGCTCGGATTTCGTAAACCAGTTGCTGATATAAATTAGCATTGCGGGCATCACGGCAGCTTCAACGACGCCAAGAATAAAGCGGATAGCGGCCAGCATCGGAATATTGCTGACCATCCCAGTTAACGAGGCACAAGCCCCCCACAGGATCAGGCAGACGAAAATCAGTTTTCGTACGCTGCGGCGCTCGGCGTAAATTGCGCCCGGGATCTGGAAGAAGAAATAGCCAAGGAAAAACAGAGCGCCCAGCAGAGAGGAGATCCCTTTGGTAATGCCGAGATCCTCGTTAATGCCTGCGGCGGAGGCGAAGCTGAAGTTCGCGCGGTCAAGGTACGCCAGGCTATACGTGATAAACACGATTGGCATGATGTACCACCAGCGTTTTGCTGCATTGGTTGAGCTATTCATAGACTGCCCTCTGGTTATGCTGATACGCCGCCTCTGTATGTAGGGTACAGCGGTGGCCGGGGATTTATTCCCCTAATTGTTCACGTGTGGGTAATCCTTCGCTGTCGCCCTGAACCTGAATGGCCAGTGCGCCAATTTTATTGCCGCGGGTCACCGCCTGATGCAGCGAACGGCCTTCCAGCAGAGCGCTGATCACGCCCACGGCAAAGCCATCGCCTGCGCCGACCGTATCAACCACGTTGTCGACTTTTACCGGTGCGACGCAGCCGTGCTCGCCGCTGGCGGTTTTGTACCAGGCGCCATCTGCCCCGGTTTTGATAATGACTGCCTTCACACCATGGCGCAGATAAAAGTCGGCGATGGCTTCAGGTGTTTGTTGTCCGGTGAGAATCATTCCCTCTTTTAGACCAGGCAAAACCCAGTCAGCCTGGAATGCCAGCCGGTTCAGTTTTTCCACCATCTCGGCTTCGCTTTTCCACAGCACCGGACGCAAATTCGGGTCAAACGAGATGGTTTTCCCCTGAGCTTTCATGGCGCGGGCGGTATGCGCCAGAAGTTCACAGGAACTGGCGGAAAGCGCGGCTGCCACGCCGCTCAGGTGCAAGTGACGCGCGCTGGCAAAATAGTCCTCGTGGTAATCCTCAATACTGAGATGGCTGGCTGCGGAACCTTTGCGGAAGTATTCCACAATGGGATCGGTTCCATTTTCGACCTTAGATTTAAGCTGAAAGCCGGTAGCGAAGCGCTCGTCCTGAGTGACTCCCTGCGCATCAATCCCTTCTTTTTCCAGCGACTTAATAATAAAACGGCCAAAACTGTCGTTACCTACGCGGCTTACCCAGCCTACATTCAGACCCAAACGAGCAAGACCGGTCGCCACGTTGAGTTCAGCGCCTGCAACGCGCTTGATAAACTGCTCTACATCCGCCAGGTCGCCGGTTTGCGTGGCGACAAACATCGCCATCGCTTCACCTATAGTGACCACATCCAGTGAATTCTTCATGCGTTACTCCTCGCGTAGCTGCTCGACGTAATGGCGAGTAACCGCCGTTAAATCCTGTCCTTCCAGGGGAAACTCGATGCCGCGCGGAACATCGTCAGGCAGCGTTTTTAACAGCGCCAGCCAGCGCGGATCGGCTGCATCAGGCGGCACTGCACGGTAGCTGTCGCGATGTGTAACCGCGGCTTTGACATGGATGTATCCCACGGTTGGCGCCAGGTTTTTCGCCGCCTCTTCCGGGGAGTCGCCAACCCACAGCCAGTTGCCCATATCGAAGGTCAGCGAGATCGGCAGGTTTTGCATTTGGCAGGCTTCGTTAAAGTGCTGCATTGGCTGCAGGCGTCCGCAGGCGGTTTGATCGTTTTCGACAACCAGCTCCATCCCGCTGTTATCCAGCCACGTACGTAAAACGTCGAACTGTTCGGTATGGGAAAAATGACCAAGGGAGACTTTTAACCACAGCGCTTGCAGGGTCTGCGCTTCCGCAAATAGCGCCGGAAGACGGGGGTTGAGGTTACCGTCCTCAAGGAACAGCGGCTCAGGCGCTGAATAACAGGCCAGCAGGCCGAAGATTTCGATCGCTGAGGCCATCGTTGACAGCGTGGTGAGTTCGGCGTCAGTTAGCATCTCGCGGCGAATTTCGACGCCGTCAGCACCGGCTTCAGCAATGATGGGCAGCATGGCGGTTTGTCCACCCGCAGCGCGGACCTGCTCATAGCCGTAGGCGGCGGTGACCACCATAATTTTTCTTTTCATGGAAACTCCATAACCAGCGTTCTTGCTATAACGCTAGATGGAACCGGTTCCAAAGAAAAGCCTATGATGTCGAATTTATGATCACCATCACGAAGGAAATTTAGCGGGCGGTAGAGCCGCGCACGATCAGTTCACCAGAGAAAACCTGTTCCTGAATGGCGTCAGAGCCGCCATCGATCCGGCGTACAACCTGTTCCACAGCGGTGTAGCCAATCTGCCATGTGGGTTGTTTCAGCGTGGTAATACCGACACCCGCCAGCTCGGCCCATTCCAGCTCGTCAAAACCAAGTAGCCCGATATCGCTGCCCCAGTTGAGGCCAATGCGCTTCAGGGCGCGGGCAACCTGTAGCGTAAGGGCACCGTTGGCGGAGATAACGGCTTTGCGCATGCCTCGATGCTGCTGGTGGAACTGGCGCAGCGTGTCATCCAGTTGCGCATTGTCCGTTAGCGGAACTTCGGCATTTTGCGCGATAACGCCGGGATAGCGTGCGAGCGTGGCGCGAAAGGCGCTCAGACGTTCGCGGCGGGTATTCACCATGCCGAGTGGTTCGCTGAGAAACAGAATGGCTTCAAAGCCTTGTTCAAGCAGGTGTTCCGTGGCAACCGTTGCGGCCTGGGTGTTATCCAGCCCGACCATATCGCAGGCGAAATCAGGAATTTTACGATCAATCAGTACCATCGGCAGCGCAGACTGTTGCAGGCGATTCAGCCCCTCTTCGCGCATCCCAACGGCGTTGACTACAATCCCTTCGACCTGGTAACTGCGCAACAGGTCAAGATAGTGCAACTCCTGATCCACTTCGTTGTTGGTGTTACATACCAGCGGGGTAAAGCCTTTATCGCGACAGGCGGCTTCAATTCCGCTTAATACGTTGACGGAGTAGGGGTTAGTAATATCTGCGATGATCAGGCCAATCAGGCGGGTGCGACCGTGTTTCAGGCCGCGTGCCATCAGGCTGGGTCGGTAGTCGAGATCGGCAATGGCTTGTTCAATGCGGGCCAGCAGCGCGTCGGATAGCAGGTGCTTTTCACCGTTGAGGTAGCGTGAAATGCTGGTCTTGCCGGTTTTTGCGGCCTTCGCCACATCGCTGATGGTTGCCCGTGTTGATTTGCTCATCGCTGATTTCCCTGAATTTGGTGACAACACCTTAACGCGAAAATCAACGATGGCAAGTGCTTCATGCCGGATCGGGCGCAGCCTGTCTCCGGCTCAAAACGTTACTGGATCGGGCTTAAGGTAATCTCTACGCGGCGGTTCTGCGCTTTACCTTCCGCCGTGCTATTGCTGGCGATTGGATTTGCCGGACCCATACCCTGAGTGCGGATACGGTTAGCGGCGACGCCTTGAGTGATCAAGGCGCTGGCGACGGAGTCCGCGCGCTGCTGTGACAGGCGCATATTCAGATCCTGGCTGCCGGTGCTGTCGGTGAAGCCCAGCACGTTAACCGCGGTTTTATTGTACTCTTTCAGAACCATGGCCACGCCGGTCAGTGTGTTAGCCCCGGCAGGTTTCAGGTTGGCACTGCTGCTGTCGAAGGTGACGTTGTTTGGCATGTTCAGAATGATGTTATCGCCACTACGCGTCACGCTGACGCCAGTTCCCTGCATTTTTTCGCGCAGTTTTGCTTCCTGCACGTCCATGTAATAGCCGATACCACCGCCAACAGCCGCGCCAGCTGCTGCGCCAATCAGTGCGCCCTTGCCACGATCTTTCTTCGAAGAAGAGAGTGCGCCAATACCCGCGCCGACCAGAGAGCCAATGCCTGCGCCAATACCGGATTTACCCGCTTCGCGCTCGCCGGTGTAAGGGTTTGTTGTGCAGCCAGAAACCGCCAGGGCGCCGCTCACGATGGCAGCAATAACAAAAACACGTTTCTTCATCTCAATTCCTTAATGACTTATTCTTCTTTGCCACAGCGACGGTGGCGGTTGATTATGACGTGTGAACATGAAGAAAATTCCAGGGAAGACTCTGAAATTTGTAAGTAACATTGAACGGCAGAATAAATAAGCCGCTACATCGTATTCAGGAGCGCCATCTTGGCTAATTCACCCGCACACTACTCGGTGTTAACCGCTGCCCACTGGGGACCTATTCTCGTCGAAACCGATGGCGAGACCGTTTTCTCCTCCCGTGGCGCGTTGCCCACCACTCATCCCAACTCTTTGCAAACCGTGGTGCGTGACCAGGTACACAGTAAAACGCGGGTACGTTTTCCGATGGTACGTAAAGGCTTCCTCGCCTCGCCGGAAAGCCCACAGGGCGTGCGCGGGCAGGATGAGTTTGTTCGCGTCAGTTGGGATGACGCGCTGATGCTTATCCATACGCAGCATAAACGCATCCGTGACAGCTATGGCCCGGCCTCGATTTTTGCCGGGTCTTACGGCTGGCGCTCCAACGGCGTGTTACACAAAGCCGCGACCCTGTTACAACGTTATATGGCACTGGCGGGCGGTTATACCGGGCATCTGGGGGATTACTCCACGGGCGCCGCGCAGGCCATCATGCCGTACGTGGTGGGCGGCAACGAAGTTTACCAGCAGCAGACCAGCTGGCCCGTCGTGTTGGAACACAGCGATGTGGTGGTGTTATGGAGCGCCAATCCGCTGAATACCCTGAAGATTGCCTGGAATGCTTCCGACGAACAGGGTCTCGCTTACTTTGCGGCATTGCGTGATAGCGGCAAGCGTTTGATCTGTATCGATCCGATGCGATCGGAAAGCGTGGATTTCTTTGGCGATAAGATGGAATGGATCGCCCCGCATATGGGTACCGACGTGGCGCTGATGCTGGGCATCGCGTATACGCTGGTGGAAAACGGCTGGCATGACGCGGACTTTCTCGCCCGTTGTACCACTGGTTATGAGCGGTTTGCCGACTATCTGCTGGGTAAAACTGACAATGTCGCAAAAACGGCAGAGTGGGCTGCTGAAATTTGTGGGATAACTGCGGCAAAAATACGCGAACTGGCGGCGATATTTCACCAAAATACCACCATGCTGATGGCCGGATGGGGCATGCAGCGCCAGCAGTATGGCGAACAAAAACACTGGATGATTGTCACCCTGGCCGCCATGCTCGGGCAAATCGGCACGCCAGGCGGAGGCTTTGGGCTGTCGTATCATTTTGCCAACGGTGGGAATCCAACGCGTCGCGCCGCAGTATTGGCTTCGATGCAGGGCAGCGTGAAAGGCGGTACCGATGCGGTGGATAAAATCCCGGTGGCGCGAATTGTCGAAGCGCTGGAGAACCCCGGAGGCTTTTACCAGCACAACGGAATGGACCGACATTTCCCGGATATCCGCATGTTATGGTGGGCCGGCGGGGCCAATTTTACTCATCACCAGGACACCAACCGTCTGATTCGCGCCTGGCAAAAACCGGAGCTGGTGGTTATCTCGGAGTGTTTCTGGACCGCCGCCGCGAAGCATGCCGATATCGTATTACCGGCGACCACCTCGTTTGAGCGCAACGATCTCACCATGACGGGTGATTACAGCAACCAGCACCTGGTGCCGATGAAGCAGGTTGTGCCGCCGCAGCATGAGGCGCGCAATGATTTTGATGTCTTTGCCGAGCTGAGCGAGCGCTGGGAAAAGGGCGGCTATGAACGATTCACCGAAGGTAAAAGCGAGCTGGCGTGGCTGGAGACCTTTTACAATATCGCCGGGCAGCGCGGGGCCAGCCAGCAGGTCACACTGCCGTCCTTCACCGAGTTTTGGCAGCGGAACATCCTGATCGAAATGCCGGAAAACCCCGCCAGCGCGCACTTTATTCGGTTTGCGGATTTTCGCCGCGATCCACAGGCGCATCCGCTGAAAACGGACAGCGGAAAAATTGAAATCTACTCCGCGAAGATTGCTGGTTACGGCTATGCGGATTGTGCTGGACACCCGATGTGGCTGGAACCTGATGAGTGGTTTGGTAACGCCGAGCCGGGTCAGTTACAGCTGCTTTCCGCCCATCCGGCGCACCGTTTGCACAGCCAGTTGAATTACAGTGCGTTGCGTGAGCAGTATGCGGTGGCGGATCGTGAGCCCGTTACGATCCATCCGCAGGACGCCAACACACGTGGTATTAAGGATGGCGACACGGTGAGGGTGTGGAACGCGCGTGGGCACGTTCTGGCGGGTGCTGTCGTGACGACAGGGATCAAACCTGGCGTCATTTGCATTCATGAAGGCGCCTGGCCTGATTTGGATCTCACTGCCGGTGGTATTTGTAAAAATGGTGCCGTCAACGTGCTGACCAAAGATCTCCCCAGCTCGAAGCTGGGGAATGGCTGCGCGGGCAACACTGCCCTGGCGTGGATCGAAAAATACAATGGACCCGCCCTGACGCTTACGGCGTTTGATCCGCCTGCCAGCCCATAATCCACGTGGGGTGGTGAGTTTCTTCCTGCCATGCGCCGTCTTCAATGCGAAAACCCAGCGCATGGTAGAAGTTTACCGCTGACTGATTCTTCTGGTAGACCTCCAGGCTGAGTAGAGAAAAGCGCTGCTGCACATGCTGCACCAGCGCTGTACCAATTCCGCTTCTGATGGCCGCTGGCGCGACAAACAACGCGCCAAGGAAGCGTTCGTCAATCACGCTGACAAAGCCTTTGAGTACACCTTCTTCTTCCCACACCCAGGTTTGCGCGGCGGGCAGGTATACATCACGCACGATGGGTTCACTTTCGCGCCAGTAGCGTTCGTCGATAAACGGATGGGCATGGATCGTGCTTTCCATCCACAGCGCCAGAATTGACGGCAGATCGTCAGCTTTAGATTCACGAATCATGTTGTGCCCCTGGGTAACAGATGCAACTGGTGATATGGTCGTTGACCAGACCACAGGCCTGCATAAAGGAGTAGCAGATGGTGGTGCCGACAAACTTAAACCCGCGTTTTTTTAACGCCTTAGACAGAGCATCTGACGCAGGTGTTGAGGTGGGGATATCGCTCAGGTTGGCGGCGCGGGTCACTTGCGGTTGGTTATCAACAAATGACCAGACGAACTCGCTAAACGATTCACCGTTTTGCGCCATGGCCAGAAATGCGCGAGCGTTACCGATAATGGCCTGAATTTTTCCGCGATGGCGAATAATGCCGGCATCCTGTACCAGCCTTTCCACATCCTCTTCGGTCATGGCTGCCACTTTTTCCGGATCAAAATGGTGGAAGGCGTGGCGATAATTTTCCCGTTTCTTCAGTACGGTGATCCATGATAATCCCGCCTGCTGGCCTTCCAGGCAGATCATTTCGAACAGCTTCTTGCCATCGGTTTCGGGGACGCCCCATTCCTTGTCGTGATAGGCAATGTAAAGTGGGTCCTGGCTGACCCATCCGCAACGCTGCATATTCTTCCTCGCTGTTTTTACTGGCGTAAAAATTTCATTCGGCCCGCCTTGACGCGCCAGCTAAAAAGACAATATTTAATACAGGGCCTGATGGCCCCGATTTCCTACACACAATGACAATAATATCGCCGAATTCGGCTCTTTTCTGGAGTCGCGTTGATGATTATAAGAAACAGTAGTGGTCGCCAAAGGTTAACTCTGGCGAGCGTCGTAGTTTGTGCGCTGTCCATCAATACAGCATATGGCTGGCAACAAGAATATATCGTTGATGCGATGTCAGGGCATACGGCTGAACGTTATACATGGGACAGCGATCACCAACCACGTTATAACGACATTCTGGAGGAACGAATTCGTTCTACGCAGAATGTGGCGGGGCCGGTGGTGAATCTGGCCGATCAGACGCTGATGGATACGACCAGCGGCATGAGTATGGGCTGGAACTTTCCTCTTTCCAGGCAGGTAACAACCGGACCGGTCGCCGCCTTACATTATGACGGCTCGACCACGTCTACCTACAACGAGTTTGGTGATAGCGCGACCTCAATAACACCGACCGATCCGATGTGGCATGCCAGCGTCAGCACGTTAGGCTGGCGAGTCAATTCGCAGTTCGGTGATGTGCGTCCCTGGGCGCAAATCAGCTATAACCAACAGTTTGGCGAGAATATCTGGAAGGCGCAGTCGGGCCTCAGCCGCATGACGACAGCAGGACAGGACGGTAACTGGCTGGATGTTACCGTCGGTGCGGATATGCTGTTGAACCCGCATATGGCGGCTTACGCCGCACTTTCTCAGGCAGAAAACAGTACCAACAATAGCGACTATATGTACACCATGGGGGTTAGCGCTAAATTTTAACGGAAGAAATCATTGGTTATACATCTTAGTTACATATTAGGATCAATAATCACACACCTTCCAGCGATAGTGTGTACTAACTCTTGCGATAAAATTCAGTATCCCGACTTTTTGTCTCGTCATTCATTCCGCAATCCAGGCATTTCATTCCGTCTTGGCGGCATTTCATGCCGTTTTTTCCTGGTATAAATGGCGCTTCGGTATGGTTGTTGGCAGAGAATTTCCCATTTTGCTTATGCAGGAAGACTGCCATGAAAACTTCTGATTATCAGCGTACCCGTTGGCTGACACTGATCGGCACCATCATTACCCAATTTGCCTTAGGTTCTGTTTATACCTGGAGCCTGTTTAATGGCGCGCTCTCTTCTAAACTGGACGCGCCGGTGAGTCAGGTTGCATTTTCCTTTGGTTTGCTGAGCCTGGGGTTGGCGATTTCTTCTTCCGTCGCCGGAAAACTGCAAGAACGTTTTGGCGTGAAACGCGTCACCATGGCCTCCGGTATCTTACTGGGCGTCGGCTTCTTCTTAACCGCCCACTCTGACAGCCTGATTATGCTGTGGTTGAGCGCCGGTGTACTGGTCGGCCTGGCGGATGGCGCAGGATACCTGTTAACCCTTTCCAACTGCGTAAAATGGTTCCCTGAGCGTAAGGGGCTGATTTCCGCCTTTGCCATCGGCTCTTATGGCCTGGGTAGCCTCGGTTTTAAATTTATCGACAGCCAACTGCTCAGCACCGTGGGTCTGGAAAAAACCTTTATGATCTGGGGCGCAATTGTGCTGGTGATGATCGTCTTTGGCTCCATGCTGATGAAAGATGCGCCGAATCAGGAAGTGAAGGCGAAAAATGGCGTGGTCGAGAACGACTACACTCTGGCGCAGTCCATGCGTAAACCACAGTACTGGATGCTGGCCGTGATGTTCCTAACTGCATGTATGAGCGGGCTGTATGTAATTGGCGTGGCGAAAGATATTGCACAGAGCCTGGCGCATATGGATGTAGCCACGGCGGCAAATGCAGTAACCGTCATCTCCATCGCTAACCTGTCAGGCCGTCTGGTACTGGGTATTCTGTCCGACAAAATCTCTCGTATTCGTGTTATCACCATTGGTCAGGTTGTTTCGCTGGTCGGTATGGCGGCACTGCTGTTCGCCCCGCTCAATGACGTTACTTTCTTTGCGGCAATTGCTTGTGTGGCATTTAACTTTGGCGGCACCATCACCGTGTTCCCGTCACTGGTGAGTGAGTTCTTTGGTCTCAATAACCTGGCTAAAAACTACGGGGTTATTTACCTGGGCTTCGGTATCGGCAGTATTTGTGGTTCCATTATCGCCTCGCTGTTTGGCGGATTCTATGTGACCTTCTGCGTTATCTTTGCGCTGTTAATCATCTCGCTGGCACTTTCCACCACTATTCGCCAGCCGCAACGTAGCGTATATACCGAGGCGCACGCCTAAATCTATTAGTGGTCTGATTAATACCTGGCGCATATATTTACAAAAATATATGCGCCATTTGCATTCTCTATAAGCACTTTTCTTCCCTCCTGTGGTCTACTTACCCGCGCCCGTAGATATTTCACCTCTGCTGTTGTCGCATTTTTCCCCTGTAAAGTCTGTTTGGCCGCTGCGCAGGGAGTTTTTATCCCGATCCCCAGGGTTTGTTTGCATGAGATACATTAAGTCGATGACGCAGCAGAAACTCAGTTTCTTGCTGGCAATCTATATCGGTTTGTTTATGAACTGTGCTGTATTTTTCCGTCGTTTTAGCGGATATGCGCACGAATTCACCGTCTGGAAAGGACTCTCTGCGGTTGTTGAATTAGCCGGCACTGTGCTGGTGACCTTCTTTTTATTACGGCTTCTCTCTTTATTCGGTCGACGGGCCTGGCGTGTGCTGGCCACCTTTGTGGTGCTGTGTTCTGCCGGCGCCAGCTATTATATGACCTTCCTGAACGTGGTTATTGGCTACGGTATTATTGCCTCCGTCATGACCACGGATATTGATTTATCGAAAGAAGTGGTTGGCTGGCATTTCATCGTGTGGCTGGTTTCGGTCAGTATTATCCCATTGGTGTTGATCTGGAGTAACCGCTGCCGCTATACCCTGATGAGACAGATTCGTACGCCGGGCATGAGATGGCGTAGCGTGGCGGTGGTGTTACTGGCAGGTCTGATGGTGTGGGTGCCGATTCGCCTGTTGAGTATGCAACAGAGAAGCGTTGAACGGGAAACCGGCATCGATCTACCCAGCTATGGCGGGGTTGTGGCGAACTCTTATTTACCGTCAAACTGGCTCTCGGCGTTGGGTCTGTACGCCTGGGCGCAGGTGGATGAGTCTTCAGATAACAAATCGCTAATGAACCCGGCCAAAAAGTTTACCTATGTTGCGCCGAAGAACCTCGACGACACCTATGTGGTGTTTATCATCGGCGAAACCACCCGCTGGGATCATATGGGGATTTTTGGCTACGAGCGAAATACCACGCCAAGGCTCGCCCAGGAGAAAAATCTGGCCGCGTTCCGGGGATATTCCTGTGATACGGCAACCAAACTTTCTCTGCGCTGCATGTTTGTACGTGAAGGTGGGGCGGAAGAAAATCCTCAGCGAACCCTCAAAGAACAAAACGTTTTTGCCGTGCTTACTCAGTTAGGGTTCAAGACAGACCTTTACGCAATGCAAAGCGAGATGTGGTTTTACAGTAATACCATGGCGGAGAACATCTCCTACCGTGAGCAGATCGGCGCTGAGCCGCGTAACCGTGGCAAAAACGTTGATGACATGCTGTTGATTCCCGAGATGCAGCAGTCTCTGCAGCAGAACGATGACGGTAGTAAGCACCTGATTATTCTGCATACCAAAGGCTCGCATTTTAACTATACGCAGCGCTACACCCGTGAATATGCACAGTGGAAGCCGGAATGCGTCAATGTTGATAGCGGCTGCTCAAAAGCTGAGATGATCAACTCATTCGATAACTCGGTAACCTATGTGGATCACTTTATTACGCAAGTGTTTGATCAGCTGCGCGATAAGAAAGCGATAGTGTTCTACGCCGCCGATCACGGTGAGTCGATTAACGAGCGTGAGCACCTGCACGGGACGCCGCGTAAAATGGCGCCGCCAGAGCAGTTCCGCGTTCCTATGCTAGTGTGGATGTCTGACAAGTATCTGGAAGATCCCGACCATGCGAAGGCGTTCGCACATCTGAAGCAAGAAGCTGATATGAAGGTGCCGCGTCGTCATGTGGAGCTATACGACACTATTTTAGGTTGCCTCGGTTATACCTCGCCAAATGGCGGTATTAACGAAAATAACAACTGGTGCCGTATTCCGGACGCGAAGAAGGTTGCAGCCCAGTAACGAAGGCTGCTGACTTTCTCGCCGATCAAATGGCATTTTGATGCTAAGGGATTGACGGGCGCGCTGCTGAGCAGTAAGATGCGCCCCGCATTCGGTGATTGGCGCAGCCTGGTAGCGCACTTCGTTCGGGACGAAGGGGTCGGAGGTTCGAATCCTCTATCACCGACCAAATTAGAAAAGCCAGCCTTCGGGCTGGCTTTTTGCTTTCCGGAATTGACGAGGATGAGAACCTCCGGGGGAAAGAGGTTCGACTCGAGCGTAGCGAGAGAACGTTGCGCCAGCAACGGCCCGCAGGGCGAGCCACGTAGTGGCGAGTAATCCTCTATCACCGACCAAATTCAAAACCCTGCTCAACGAGCAGGGTTTTTTGCGTTTGTAGGCCTGATAAGCGCAGCGCCATCAGGCAATTCGGGAGGCATCGCCGGATGGCGTCGCAGGCGCCTTATCCGGCCTACAGGCTTAGTTTCATCCCGGCGTGTAAGGCGTTATTCCAACCCCACCTTTGACCTTCATTTTGCCTACAAAAATTGTGCGCCACTTCCCACTGACTGTTAACGATTCTGTGACATATTCCATTGCCTTTTTTTATATTTGCATGAAACTTTTTTTGCGCTACTTATGGCTGAACCTGGCATTTTCCGCTGTGCGTTTTAACGTTCATGGTATTAATCGCTCAGATATGCAGCATTAATTTAGAAAGTTTTAAGAATTTGCATAAATGTTAATCACCAAATGTTGCGAAATATTAAGAAGTTTATTCTGGCACAGAGCGCGTAGCACAAATTTCCCTGCTGAAAATAGCCGTCTGCACTTTTTTTAATCTTTGTTTGTCAATTCTCACCGTTGGTGTAAATCACGGTTACCTGTATTGACGTTTTCACATTCTGTTGACAGATTGTAGGGCATGAGGGGCATTTCATGGAGAATCCGCACTGCAACTCAGTCGCTTATGTGAACGGAATCCCCATCCTCTTAACGCCGACCCGGCCGGGTAAAAAACAAAAAAGGCCAGGCGGTGCAAACCCACTGCAAAGGGTAAAACAACAAACATCACATTTGGAGCAGAAGAATGAGTATTTCCTTGAAGAAGTCAGGGATGCTGAAGCTTGGTCTGAGCCTGGTGGCCATGACCGTCGCAGCAAGCGTACAGGCTAAAACTCTGGTTTATTGTTCAGAAGGATCTCCTGAAGGCTTTAACCCACAGCTTTTCACCTCTGGCACCACCTATGATGCCAGCTCCGTACCGATTTATAACCGCCTGGTTGAATTCAAAATCGGTACCACCGAAGTGATCCCGGGCCTTGCTGAGAAGTGGGAAATCAGCGAAGACGGTAAAACCTACACCTTCCACCTGCGCCAGGGCGTGAAGTGGCAGGACAACAAAGATTTCAAACCGACGCGCGATTTTAACGCCGATGACGTGGTGTTCTCGTTCGATCGTCAGAAAAATGCCCAGAACCCGTACCACAAAGTCTCTGGCGGCAGTTATGAATACTTCGAAGGGATGGGTCTGCCAGATCTGATCTC
Organism: Citrobacter sp. wls714; assembly: GCF_005281025.1. Lineage (NCBI taxonomy): Bacteria > Pseudomonadati > Pseudomonadota > Gammaproteobacteria > Enterobacterales > Enterobacteriaceae > Citrobacter > Citrobacter sp. wls714. The sequence continues at coordinate 60,617 of NZ_SZWZ01000092.1, forward strand.
CGAAGTGAAAAAAGTGGACGATAAAACCGTTCAGTTCGTGCTGACGCGTCCGGAAGCACCGTTCCTGGCCGATCTGGCGATGGACTTTGCTTCTATTCTTTCTAAAGAATACGCGGACAACATGCTGAAAGCCGGTTCCCCGGAGAAAGTAGACCTCAACCCAATTGGTACCGGTCCGTTCCAGCTGCAGCAATACCAGAAAGACTCCCGTATTCTGTATAAAGCTTTCCCTGGCTACTGGGGTACTAAGCCGCAGATCGACCGTCTGGTCTTCTCTATTACGCCTGACGCTTCCGTGCGTTACGCCAAACTGCAGAAGAACGAATGCCAGGTGATGCCGTATCCGAACCCGGCAGACATCGCGCGCATGAAGCAGGATAAAAACATCAACCTGATGGAGCAGGCTGGTCTGAACGTGGGCTACCTCTCTTACAACACCGAGAAGAAACCGTTTGATGACGTTAAAGTTCGTCAGGCACTGACTTACGCGGTAAACAAAGAAGCGATCATCAAAGCCGTTTACCAGGGCGCTGGCGTAGCTGCGAAGAACCTGATCCCGCCGACTATGTGGGGTTATAACGATGACATTAAAGACTACAGTTACGATCCTGAGAAAGCGAAAGCGCTGCTGAAAGAAGCCGGTCAGGACAAGGGCTTTACCGTTGAACTGTGGGCAATGCCGGTACAGCGTCCGTACAACCCGAACGCGCGCCGTATGGCGGAGATGGTTCAGGCTGACTGGGCGAAAATTGGCGTTCAGGCCAAGATTGTGACCTACGAGTGGGGCGAGTATCTGAAACGCGCCAAAGCGGGTGAGCATCAGGCCGTCATGATGGGCTGGACCGGTGACAACGGGGATCCGGATAACTTCTTCGCCACCCTGTTCAGCTGTGCGGCAGCGAAAGACGGTTCAAACTACTCTCGCTGGTGCTACAAGCCGTTTGAAGACTTGATCCAGCCAGCGCGTGCCACCGACGATCACAACAAGCGTATCGAACTGTACAAACAAGCTCAGGTTGTTATGCACGATCAGGCTCCGGCTCTGATTGTTGCTCACTCCACCGTGTACGAGCCAGTGCGTAAAGAAGTTAAAGGCTATGTGGTTGATCCATTAGGCAAACATCACTTCGAAAACGTCTCTGTCGAATAATTAAAAGCAATCAAGGAAGCGCTGCGCCCCGGTGTTGTGTAGGCCGGATAAGCGCAGCGCCATCCGGCGTAATGCTTTACCCGCGATGCAGTTTGCGTGGGATAAGATTTGTGAGCAATACAGACTCACGGTTCCAGGCCGTGCGTCATTAGAGAGAATCCGGGTTATGTTGCAGTTCATTCTCCGACGTTTGGGACTCGTCATCCCCACGTTTATCGGTATCACTCTTCTCACTTTTGCCTTCGTCCATATGATCCCCGGCGATCCGGTAATGATCATGGCGGGTGAGCGTGGGATCTCCCCTGAGCGTCATGCTCAACTGCTGGCCGAACTTGGTTTGGATAAACCGATGTGGCAGCAGTACCTCCATTATATCTGGGGGGTTATGCATGGTGATTTAGGTATCTCGCTGAAAAGTCGTTTACCTGTGTGGGATGAGTTCGTGCCTCGTTTTAAAGCCACGCTGGAACTTGGTGTCTGCGCGATGATTTTCGCCGTCGCAGTGGGTATTCCGGTGGGTGTGCTTGCCGCCGTTAAGCGCGGTTCCATTTTCGATCACACCGCCGTTGGACTGGCGCTGACCGGTTACTCGATGCCGATTTTCTGGTGGGGCATGATGCTGATCATGCTGGTTTCCGTGCAGTTGAACCTGACGCCGGTTTCCGGCCGGGTGAGCGACATGGTATTCCTTGATGATTCCAACCCGCTGACCGGTTTTATGCTGATTGACACCGCTATCTGGGGTGAAGAGGGTAACTTTATTGATGCGCTGGCGCATATGATCCTGCCCGCGATGGTGCTGGGTACCATTCCTCTGGCGGTAATTGTGCGTATGACTCGTTCATCAATGCTGGAAGTACTGGGTGAAGATTACATTCGTACCGCCCGTGCCAAAGGCCTGACCCGTATGCGGGTCATCATCATTCACGCTTTGCGTAACGCCATGCTGCCCGTTGTCACCGTTATCGGCCTACAGGTTGGTACATTGCTGGCCGGGGCGATCCTGACCGAGACTATTTTCTCATGGCCTGGGCTGGGACGCTGGTTGATCGATGCGTTACAGCGCCGCGATTATCCTGTGGTACAGGGCGGGGTGCTACTGGTCGCGACGATGATTATTCTCGTCAACCTGCTGGTAGACCTGCTGTACGGCGTGGTGAACCCGCGTATTCGTCATAAGAAGTAAGGGGCCATCATGTCACAGGTTACTGAAAATAAAGTTATTGCCGCACCGGTGCCGATGACCCCGATGCAGGAGTTCTGGCACTATTTCAAGCGCAATAAAGGCGCGGTTGTCGGGCTGGTTTATGTTGTCATCATGATTCTGATTGCGGTCTTTGCGAATGTTCTCGCCCCGTATAATCCGGCTGAGCAGTTCCGTGATGCGCTGCTGGCACCGCCTGCGTGGCAGGAAGGCGGCACGATGGCGCACCTGTTTGGTACTGACGATGTGGGCCGCGATGTGCTCTCGCGTCTGATGTACGGCGCGCGTCTGTCGCTGCTGGTCGGCTGTCTGGTCGTGGTTCTCTCCCTGCTGATGGGGGTCATTCTCGGGCTGATCGCCGGCTACTTTGGCGGGATTATCGATAACGTTATCATGCGCGTGGTCGATATCATGCTGGCGCTGCCGAGCCTGTTACTGGCGCTGGTGCTAGTGGCGGTATTTGGCCCCTCGATTGGCAACGCCGCGCTGGCGCTGACGTTCGTGGCGTTACCGCACTATGTGCGCCTGACACGCGCCGCCGTACTGGTGGAAGTCAACCGCGACTACGTTACCGCTTCGCGCGTGGCGGGAGCCGGTGCGATGCGCCAAATGTTCGTCAATATTCTGCCTAACTGTCTTGCGCCGCTGATTGTTCAGGCATCGCTTGGTTTCTCTAACGCTATTCTCGATATGGCTGCCCTCGGCTTTCTGGGGATGGGCGCACAGCCGCCTACGCCGGAATGGGGCACCATGCTCTCTGACGTTCTGCAGTTTGCCCAAAGCGCCTGGTGGGTCGTGACCTTCCCGGGGCTGGCGATCCTGCTGACGGTGCTGGCATTTAACCTGATGGGTGACGGTCTGCGTGACGCGCTCGATCCCAAACTGAAGCAGTAAGAGGTTCGAGATGGCGTTATTAAATGTAGATAAATTATCGGTGCACTTCGGCGACGTAGGCTCCGAATTCCGCGCCGTAGACCGCATTAGCTACAGTGTGAACCAGGGTGAAGTGGTTGGCATTGTGGGAGAGTCCGGCTCTGGTAAGTCTGTCAGTTCGCTGGCGATTATGGGGTTGATTGACTACCCTGGCCGTGTGATGGCCGAAAATCTGGAGTTTAACGGTCGTGACCTGAAGCGCATCTCTGAGAAAGAGCGTCGCCAGCTTGTGGGCGCGGAAGTGGCGATGATTTTCCAGGATCCGATGACCAGCCTTAACCCGTGCTACACCGTCGGCTATCAGATTATGGAAGCCATCAAGGTGCATCAGAGCGGCAATAAAAAAACGCGCGTTCAGCGGGCGATTGACCTGCTGACGCTGGTGGGGATCCCCGATCCGGCTTCGCGTCTGGATGTGTATCCGCACCAGTTGTCCGGTGGGATGAGCCAGCGCGTGATGATCGCGATGGCGATTGCCTGTCGTCCGAAGTTGCTGATTGCCGACGAACCGACGACGGCGCTGGACGTGACCATTCAGGCGCAGATCATCGAGCTGCTGCTGGAGTTGCAGCAAAAAGAGAATATGGCGCTGGTTTTGATTACCCACGACCTGGCGCTGGTGGCAGAAGCGGCGCACAAAATCATCGTGATGTACGCCGGGCAAGTCGTAGAAACCGGCGCTGCACAGGATATTTTCCGCGCGCCGCGTCATCCGTATACCCAGGCATTGCTACGCGCGTTGCCAGAGTTTGCGCAGGATAAAGCGCGTCTGGCCTCGTTACCGGGTGTGGTCCCAGGTAAATATGACCGACCGACGGGCTGTTTGCTGAACCCGCGCTGTCCGTATGCAACCGACAAATGCCGCGCTGAAGAACCTGAACTGAATCTGCTGGAAGGCGGTCGTCAGTCGAAATGCCACTACCCACTTGATGATGCCGGGAGGCCCACACTATGAGTACGCATGAGGCCACCTTGCAACAGCCGCTGTTGCAGGCTATCGATCTGAAAAAGCACTACCCGGTGAAAAAGGGCATGTTCGCCCCGGAACGCCTGGTAAAAGCGCTGGACGGTGTCTCCTTTACCCTCGAGCGCGGTAAAACGCTGGCGGTGGTAGGTGAGTCCGGCTGTGGAAAATCCACGCTTGGCCGCCTGTTGACGATGATTGAAGTGCCGACCGGCGGTGAGCTGTATTACCAGGGGCAGGATCTGCTCAAGCACGACCCGCATGCGCAGAAGTTGCGTCGGCAGAAAATCCAGATTGTGTTCCAGAACCCGTACGGTTCTCTGAATCCGCGTAAGAAAGTGGGGCAGATTCTGGAAGAGCCGTTGCTGATCAACTCCACGCTTAGCAAAGAGCAGCGGCGTGAAAAAGCGCTGGCGATGATGGCGAAAGTCGGGCTGAAAACGGAGCACTACGATCGTTACCCGCATATGTTCTCCGGCGGCCAGCGTCAGCGTATCGCGATTGCCCGTGGTCTGATGCTGGACCCGGACGTGGTGATTGCCGACGAACCGGTCTCGGCGCTCGACGTTTCGGTTCGTGCGCAGGTACTGAATCTGATGATGGATTTACAACAGGATCTTGGACTGTCCTACGTTTTTATCTCGCACGACCTGTCGGTGGTGGAGCACATTGCCGATGAAGTGATGGTGATGTATTTAGGCCGCTGCGTGGAAAAAGGGACCAAGGATCAGATCTTCAATAATCCGCGTCATCCGTATACCCAGGCGCTACTCTCTGCCACGCCACGTCTGAACCCGGACGACCGCCGCGAGCGTATCAAACTGACCGGCGAGCTGCCGAGCCCGCTGAATCCGCCGCCGGGCTGTGCGTTCAATGCTCGTTGCCGCCGCCGCTTTGGTCCGTGTACCCAGCTTCAGCCGCAGTTGAAAGACTATGGCGGTCAGCTGGTGGCCTGTTTCGCCGTTGACCAGGATGAAAACCAACAGCGATAAACGTGGGTTATGACCTAATAACCGGAGCCTTGTGCTCCGGTTTTTTTATATTTTGTTTTTACGTCCACAATGTGAGTCCTCTGGCAGAACATTATTCCACAGCGTCTAAAATGTAGTCAGATTCCCTTTTGTCACAGAAATAGCGATTTCGCAGTTGCTAACGATCAGGAGCAAATGTGGTCACGATACGCTGGGATATTAAAACAATTGATCGTCTGTCGATGGTTGAGGATGTCCTGAAGGAGTTTTCCTGCTGTGATATCAATATCATCTCCATGAAAGTCACGCCGGGACGGATCCTGATTAAATCCTGGTGCCGCCAGTTACAGGATATTTCCTGCGTGCAATCCTGTTTAAGCCAGCGCGCCGATATTATTAACGTCGCTTACCTGTGTGAAGAGATAAGCGAACTGTCAACGTCCGAGCCGGAACGCCCGCGCTATTTCTCTGACATTATTTGCAGTAGCCAGAGCATGCGCTTGCTTATCGAAAAGGCGATCAGAATTGCCGACAGCAAATATACCGTTCTGATCCGCGGTGACACGGGAACCGGCAAGGAGTTACTGGCCCGGGCTATCCATAATTCCGGGCAGCGGCGGTTTTATCCGTTTATTCCGGTCAACTGCTCTGCATTACCTGAGTCGTTGATGGAGAGTGAATTCTTCGGCTATGAGAAAGGGGCCTTTAGCGGCGCAGATTGTAAAGGCAAAAAAGGGCTGTTTGAAATGGCTGATAAAGGCACCCTATTTCTCGATGAGTTTGGTGAAATGTCGCTGAGCTTACAGGCTAAATTACTGCGTGTGCTTCAGGATGGTGGGATCCGTCGCGTTGGCGGGGCACAAATTATACCGGTTAATGTACGTATTATTGTGGCGACCAACGCCAATCTGGAAGAGATGGTGGAACAACGTCTGCTGCGTGCCGATCTCTATTATCGCATCAACGTACTTTCACTCACCATTCCTCCTTTAAGGGAGCGTCCGCAGGATATCACTCTGCTTATTCGCCACTTTGTGCAGAAGTACGCGAAGGAATTTCAGCGCCGGATAATCCTGGATAAAGCCTGTTTTGCGGCCTTGCACCATCACGCCTGGCCGGGAAACGTTCGTGAACTGGAAAATACCATTATTCGTCTGATGCTGATGGCGGAATCGGATGTCATTACCCTCTGGGAATGGTGAATTTACCCGCGGTTGAGCAAGCCCCAACGGAACGCCCTTTTAAAGAACAGGTTCTTAGTGCTGAGCGTCAGCTCATCGAACAAATGGTCGAAGATAATGTGTCGTCGCGGCATATCGCTAAAGCGTTGGGGGTGTCGCATACGACGGTGTTGAATAAAATTCGCAGCTATCAGTTGGAGAGTGTGAGTTAAGCGCCGCCAGTGGCTTCAATAATGGCGACAGGCATAGCAGAATTCCGTACAGCAGGATCAGCCAGGTTTTAACGCCGCGCAATTTCTCCAGTTGCGTTACTTTATAGATCAGGAAAAAAGGAATAATACACGACACAATCCCGTACAGTGGGCTACCCAACTGGAAGAAAACCAGTACCGATACGCGGAACGACACCCAAATAACCAGGGTGATCACAATAAATGTGCAAATACCCAGCGTAAGCACTAACGGATTAATTTTCTCAACGTCAATGACACGACTCAGGACGTTAAGAATAATACCCTTAATCGCCTCATGGAACCCCAGGTAAATACCAAAAAACGCCGTTAATACGGCGAAGATATTCAGTACCGTTGAGGTGATATGAATAATTTGTCCTGGAATAACCTGCGCTGCCAACGCCAGGGCGGAAATATTTTGTTCAAAGGCCGAAACGGCCTCTTCATGGCTAATCGAAAAGGTAAAAGAGAAGGAGAAAAACAGAATAACCGCAATCAGCGTAATGTAACTGATGCGATGCGTGCGTATCGCCATGCGCGTCGCCAGTACCCGGTCAGCCACCCGTTTGCGATAAGCGATGTTCATTGGGTTTAATACCTGTATAAACACCGCAGAGAAGAAGCAGAACGGGATGGTCAACAGCACGTTGCGAAAGAAAACCGAGGCTTCAGGAAATGCGCTGATATTGCTAAAGTTCCAGTGCGGGACCATCGCAAAACCAAACACGATGATGATCCCCACTTTTACTACTACCATCGGACCGGAGATTTTGAACAGCAGCTTTTCTCCCCCGGAAGCAATGGCGACCAGCACGGCAAAAATGGCAACTTTGTAGATTATTGACTGCGAAAGGTCGGCCTCGGTCAAGCGAAAGGTTTTGATATAAGAGGCACTGTCAAATACTACGGATAAGGAATAAATAAATATACCGTGAATAATCATCAGGAAGTAAATGACGCCAAGAAATACGCCCCAGTTTCTCCCCAAATAATGACTTATAATATCGGTATAGTCATTACAGGTTTCACTTTCTGATAATGTTTTTAAATAAATGTCCTGCACAATATAGGTTGCGGGATAAGCAATAATAAAGGCGACAATAAATACCCAAATACCAGTTAAGCCAATTTGTACCGGCATCAGTACCGTTCCGGCGCCAATTGCCATGCCGATACAGAGTAATACCCAGCCAAAATCGTATTTCGTGAACGGTATTTTTTTTGAGATTGGTACGGCGGTTGCTGTATTGTTGCTTAATTGTAATGTGTTGTCCTGCATAGAACCCCCTGCCCAAAATACACGCTCTCCCCGGAAAAGGATTGCGCGTATAGCCAGACTGTTGTGCCTTGATTCCCAACAGCCTGAACCGATCGGCGTCGGCTCAGGCTGTAGTGGTCAGAATGTTGCCTTTCTGATGGCGTGTTCAAGGTCATTAATAATATCTTCTGGATCTTCAAGACCCACAGAAAGACGGATAAGCCCGTCGGTAATACCTGCTTTAAGCCGTTCCTCTGGCGCAACGGGCGAATGTGTCATAGACGCTGGGTGCTGAATGAGGGTTTCGGTATCACCGAGACTGACCGCGAGGAGGCACAATTCTACAGAATTGATCATCCGTCTGCCAGCCTCGAGGCCGCCGGCGATTTCGAAGCTAATAATTCCTCCTGGCAGACTCATCTGCCGTTGGCCCAGCTCATACTGCGGATGTGAAGAGAGGCCGGGATAATAAACGTGGGTGATGGACGGATGTCCTTCCAGGAAGCGGGCGATTTTCATCGCATTTTCGCAGTGACGTTCCATTCGAATGCCCAGTGTTTTAACGCCGCGCAGCGTCAACTAGGCGTTGAACGGACTCATGCAGCCGCCGGTGATATCTTTCAACCCAACAAACCGCGCCTGGTCGATAAACTCCTGCTTGCCGACGATAATGCCGCCAATCACATCCCCGTGACCGTTGATATATTTGGTGACGCTGTGCACCACGATGTCTGCGCCCAGTTGCAAAGGCTGCTGACAGTACGGCGACATAAAGGTGTTATCCACCACCAACACTGCGCCTTGCTGATGGGCAATACCGGCCACCGTTTCAATATCAACCAATGAGAGCGTCGGGTTGGCGGGCGTTTCGATATACACCACTTTGGTTTCCGGGCGCATGGCGGCGCGAATTTCTTCAGGATTCGCCGCATCGACAAAGCTGACGTTAATCCCGAACTTCGGCATGCTGTGTGACAGAAACGCGTGGGTGCAGCCGTAAATTGCGCTGGCGGAAACGATATGGTCACCCTGCTGGCACAATGTCAGCAGCGTTGTGGTGATGGCAGAAATACCGGACGCGGTTGCCAGCCCGGCTTCACCTCTTTCCAGTACCGCCAGCTTTTTCTCCAGCGCATCGGTGGTGGGGTTACCCAAACGAGTATAAATGTACCCGGACTCCTCCAGCGCAAACCGTGCGGCACCTTGTTCGGCGCTGTCAAACACAAACGTTGAAGTCTGGAAAATAGGCGTACTGAGCGCGCCAGTTGAAGGGTCGGGTTGTTGCCCCGCGTGAACGATCTGGGTGTTGAATCCGTAAGTACGACAGTCAGACATGATATCTCCTTTAATTCGGAACAGAACAGCTCACACTCAAATAGCAATCGCTGTGCCAGAAATTGAATTAATAGATATCAACGAGTTATGTATTTACCTGGGTTGATGGTCGGCAGGAATGTTGCCAACTGGCAAGAATCTTTCCAGCGTCCTGGCGAGAAACGGGTGAAATGCGAGGCGCTACGCAAAGCGGAATATTGCGCGGTGATATGGCGAATGGGCTGCCGTAGAATCAGCGGCAAGCTGGGAATTCCCGGTGAGGCGCAATGTTGCGGGGGCTTGATCCCCGGCGGCATCGGTTGCTGGAAAGAGAAAACCCCCGCACGTTGTTCGGTATAAACCTGGCAACAAAACGGGGGCTAACTTGACTCCAGACAAGTTAAGAATAGCCGCGAACAGTTGCCATTGCAACACAGGCGGCTATATGACGCTCGCACAGTTAGGCGTGGCCTTCTGGCACGATTTAGCGGCTCCAATCATCGCTGGTATTATTGCCAGCCTGATTCTGAGCTGGCTGCGTAACAGGAAGTAATGCTCTTAGTGGGCGTCTGCCTGCCGTGATGGCAACATGCGCCCGAACCAGGCCGCAGGGGTGACCTTGCGGCCTTTTTCGGCTTAAATGCAGATAAATCTCGTCGTCAGGTGCCTATCCTGTCGCGATAATGCACGCTGGGAAGTTTTCAGATACCGTCTCTCTTAATACCGCTACGATCGGGTATACTCTGACGGCAGTTTCGTCTATCCGTGGAGAGTCAGTTTGCGTGTCAGTCGCTCGTTAACAATTAAGCAGATGGCAATGGTCGCGGCCGTTGTCATGGTGTTTGTTTTCATTTTTTGCACCGTTTTGTTGTTCCATCTGGTACAGCAGAACCGCTATAACACGGCTACACAACTGGAAAGTATCGCTCGCTCCGTCCGTGAACCTCTTTCCGACACTATCCTGAAAGGGGATATTCCCGAAGCGGAAGCCGTTCTACGCAGTATTCGGCCAGCAGGCGTGGTCAGCCGCGCTGATGTGGTGCTCCCCAATCAGTTTCAGGCGCTGCGGATGAGCTTTATTCCCGAACGCCCGGTTCCCGTTACGGTGACCCGCCTGTTTGAGCTGCCGGTGCAAATTTCGCTGCCGGTCTATTCACTTGAGCGTTCAGCGAACCCACAACCGCTGGCGTATCTGGTGCTACAGGCGGATTCGTACCGCATGTACAAGTTTGTGATGAGCACTCTCTCAACGTTAGTGACCATTTACTTACTTTTATCGTTAATACTCACGGTAGCCATCTCATGGTGTATTAACCGTTTGATTGTGCATCCATTACGCAAAATCGCTCGTGAGTTGAACGACATTCAACAGCAGGACCTGATTGGCTATCAACTGGCATTACCACGTCTGCATCAGGATGATGAGATTGGTATGCTGGTGCGTAGCTACAACCTCAATCAGCAGCTCATCAAACGCCATAGCGAAGAGCAAAGCGACCATTCGATGCGCTTCCCGGTTTCAGAATTGCCCAACAAATCGTTTTTAATGGGATTGCTGGAGCAGGTAGTGACGCGTCAGCAAACGACGGCGCTGATGATTGTCACCTGTGAAACCCTGCGTGATACCGCGGGCGTGTTAACCGAAACTCAGCGAGAAATCCTGCTGCTCACGCTGGTCGAAAAACTGAAATCCGTATTGGCTCCCAGAATGGTGCTTACCCAGGTGAGCGGCTATGACTTTGCCATCATCGCGCATGGTGTAAAAGAGCCCTGGCATGCCATTACACTAGGTCAGCAAGTACTCACTATCGTTAATGAGCGGTTACCGATTCAGGGCATTCAACTACGTCCGAACTGCAACATTGGGGTGGCGATGTTTTATGGTGATTTAACCGCAGAGCAACTCTATCGCCGCGCCCTGTCCGCCGTGTTAACGTCGCGTCATAAAGGTAAAAACCAAATTCAGTTCTTTGATCCGTTGCAAATGGAAGAGGCGCAGCAGCGTTTAACCCAAGAGAACGATATTTTAACTGCTATGGATAACCAGCAATTTGCGCTCTGGATGCAGCCCCAGGTAGAGATGTCCAGCGGCAAGGTATTGAGTGCAGAAGCATTATTGCGGATGCAGCAGCCGGACGGTAGCTGGGAGCTTCCGGAAGGGTTAATCGACAGAATTGAGTCTTGTGGTCTGATGGTGACAGTCGGTTATTGGGTGCTGGAAGAAACATGCCGCCAGCTGTCAGCCTGGCAAGAACGCGGTCTGATGCTGCCGCTCTCGGTGAATTTATCCGCTCTCCAGTTGATGCACCCAAGTATGGTGTCTGATCTGCTGGAGTTGTTGACGCGCTATCGCATTAAGCCTGGCACATTGATTCTGGAAGTGACTGAAAGTCGGCATATTGACGATCCCCACGCCGCAGTGACCATTTTGCGACCGCTGCGCAACGCGGGCGTGCGCATCGCGCTGGACGACTTTGGCATGGGGTATGCGGGTCTGCGACAGCTACAGCATATGAAGTCGCTACCGGTGGATGTACTCAAAATCGATAAGATGTTTGTCGATGGTGTGCCCGAAGATTGCAGCATGATCTCCGCTATCATTCAGTTGGCACACAGCCTCAATTTGCAGATGATCGCCGAAGGCGTTGAAACGGAAGCGCAACGCGAATGGTTATCACAAGCCGGGGTGGAAGTGGCGCAAGGCTTCCTGTTTGCCCGACCCGTTCCGGCAAATATCTTTGAAGAACGTTACCTGGCACCGGAAAGCGCTGATTACAAAAGTTAAAAAAGGTCTCGCTTGTGCGAGCCAGCTCAAAATTTTTAACATTTTTGTATCAATTATGATCCAGGTGCATTTCTGTCATGTTGAGTGGGTGTTACTTTAAGGCCGCAGGTTAAACAAAACCTTACAAGACCTGTGGTTTTTACTTTAAGGACACCCTATGAAGACCTCTATATTCAAAAGCCTTTACTTTCAGGTCCTGACAGCAATTGCCATTGGTATTCTCCTTGGCCATTACTACCCTGAATTAGGCGCCCAAATGAAGCCGCTTGGTGATGCTTTCGTTAAGCTCATCAAGATGGTCATCGCACCTGTCATCTTCTGTACTGTCGTGACCGGCATTGCAGGTATGGAAAGTATGAAAGCAGTAGGCCGCACCGGTGCGGTTGCACTGCTCTATTTTGAAATTGTCAGTACGATTGCGCTGATCATCGGCCTCATCATCGTCAACGTGGTGCAACCTGGTGCCGGGATGAACGTCGATCCGGCAACGCTGGATGCCAAAGCGGTAGCGATTTACGCCGAACAGGCAAAAGACCAGGGGATCGTAGGTTTCCTGATGGACATTATCCCTGCGAGCGTCATTGGCGCGTTTGCCAGCGGTAACATCCTGCAGGTATTGCTGTTTGCGGTAATGTTTGGTTTTGCTCTGCATCGTCTGGGCAGCAAAGGCCAGATGATCTTCAACGTAATTGAAAGCTTCTCGCAGGTTATTTTCGGCATCATCAATATGATCATGCGCCTGGCGCCGATCGGTGCTTTCGGTGCCATGGCCTTTACCATCGGTAAATATGGCGTCGGAACGCTGGTGCAACTGGGGCAGCTGATAATCTGCTTCTACATCACCTGTATTCTGTTTGTGGTTCTTGTACTGGGCTCCATTGCTCGCGCGACTGGCTTTAGCATCTTCAAATTCATCCGCTATATCCGTGAAGAGTTGCTGATCGTACTGGGTACGTCTTCATCTGAATCCGCACTGCCGCGTATGCTCGATAAAATGGAGAAACTGGGCTGTCGGAAGTCGGTTGTCGGGTTGGTTATACCCACGGGGTACTCGTTTAACCTTGATGGAACATCAATCTATCTGACGATGGCGGCAGTATTTATCGCTCAGGCCACCAACAGTCACATGGATATCTTCCATCAGATAACCCTGCTGGTGGTGCTCCTGCTCTCCTCGAAAGGCGCAGCGGGTGTGACCGGGAGTGGCTTCATTGTTCTGGCCGCGACTATTTCTGCGGTGGGGCATTTACCGGTCGCTGGCCTGGCGCTGATTCTCGGTATTGACCGCTTTATGTCTGAAGCCCGTGCGCTGACCAACCTGATTGGTAACGGTGTTGCTACTGTAGTGGTCGCTAAATGGGTGAAAGAATTGGATACCAAAAAGCTGGATGACACGCTGAATAATCGTGCGCCGGATGGCAAAACGCACGATTTATCCTCTTAATCTCGTCACTTATGCCCGTAGTCCCTTCCAGGACTGCGGGTGTTTGCGCATAATTACCCCCTGTGCCTGAAACCGTCGATTCGGCGGCGTCGGGATTTTTTCACTTCCTCCGTGACATTTTCATGTTCTTGCGGTCTAACACGAAGTGTTTTTAACGTCATATTCAGAGAGCCCTTTCGCGGGCTGTCTTTTTATTACCAGGATAGTTGATCAGGGGTTCACATGCAGGGCACAAAAATTCGACTTTTAGCGGGCGGCTTGCTGATGATGGCTACTGCCGGCTATGTGCAGGCAGATGCGCTCCAGCCTGACCCGGCGTGGCAACAGGGCACGCTGGCAAATGGTTTGCAGTGGCAAGTGTTAGCCACTCCCCAGCGCCCCAGCGACCGTATTGAGGTTCGCCTGCTGGTCAATACCGGTTCACTCACCGAAAGTACGCAACAGAGTGGTTTCAGCCATGCGATCCCGCGTATCGCGCTGACGCAAAGCGGTGGCCTCGATGCCACGCAAGCCCGTTCATTATGGCAGCAGGGGTTCGATCCTAAACGCCCCATGCCGCCCGTTATCGTTTCCTATGATTCCACGCTATATAACCTCAGTCTGCCTAACAGCCGTAACGATCTGCTGAAAGAGTCACTTTCTTACCTGGCGAATATTTCCGGCAATCTGAGCATCACTCCTGAAACGATCAACCACGCGCTGAGTAGCGAAGATATGGTCGCAACCTGGCCGTCCGATACCAAAGAGGGGTGGTGGCGCTACCGTCTGAAGGGCTCAACCCTGTTGGGGCACGATCCAGCCGATCCGCTGAAAACGCCTGTCGACGCCACGAAAATCCAGTCCTTCTACCAGAAATGGTATACCCCGGACGCGATGACGCTGATTATCGTTGGTAATGTAGATGCGCGCAGCGTAGCTGAGCAAATCAACAAAACCTTTGGCGAGTTAAAAGGAAAACGCGAAACACCTGCGCCGGTGCCGACGCTTTCGCCGCTGCGTGCTGAAGCCGTGAGCATTATGACCGATGCGGTACGCCAGGATCGCCTTTCCATCATGTGGGACACGCCGTGGCAGCCAATCCGTGAATCCGCCGCGCTGTTACGCTACTGGCGAGCTGATTTAGCCCGTGAAGCGCTGTTCTGGCATATTCAGCAGGAACTGACCAAAAACAATGCCAAAGATATCGGCCTTGGATTTGATTGTCGGGTCCTGTTCCTGCGTGCCCAGTGCGCTATCAACGTGGAATCGCCGAACGGTAAGCTGAATGCGAACCTCGGTACGGTTGCGCGTGAGCTGGCGAAAGTGCGTGATAAGGGCCTGCCGGAAGAAGAGTTCAATGCGCTGGTGGCGCAAAAAAATCTGGAACTGCAGAAACTGTTTGCCACCTATGGCCGTACCGATACCGACATTTTGATCAGCCAGCGTTTGCGCTCGCTGCAAAATCAGGTGGTGGATATCGCGCCTGAACAGTATCAGCGTTTACGCCAGAGCTTCCTCAACAGTCTGAACGTTGAGATGCTGAATCAGGATCTGCGCCAGCAACTGTCGCAAGATATGGCGTTAATTCTGCTGCAGCCGAAGGGGGAGCCTGAATTCAATATGAAGGAACTGCAGGCGACGTGGGATAGCATTATGGCACCCGTTACCGCAGCGGCAACGCCGGTAGAAACGGATGAGTCACATTCTGAAGTGACGGATATCCCGCCGGTACAGTAACCTCCAGGCCGGATAAGGCGGTTACGCCGCCATCCGGCCTTGGGTGGATTGGCCGGGGGCGCTTCGCTTGCCCGGCCTAAAAGAACAGCACGTTATTGCGGCATAGCGTCGCGTGGGATAATCGCCCCGCGATGCTGAATCACCGTGCTTGCCGTCAGGTGACCACGTTTTGCGGCATCGGCGGCATTGCCACCGGTCAGACGTACCGCCAGATACCCGGCGCTGAAGGAGTCTCCCGCTGCGGTGGTATCAATCACTTTCTCTTTCGGTAATTTAACGGCCGGGACGTCGATCAGCGTTTCACCCTCGATAGAAACCAGACAAGAGTCTGCGCCGCGCTTCACCACGACTTCCTGAACGCCAGCCGCGTGAGTACGGGCAATCACCTCGGCTACAGGTTTTTCACCCCACAATGCGTCTTCATCATCCAGCGTCAGGAACGCGATATTGGTGCATTCCAGCATCTGCTGATAAACCTGCTGCGTTTCTTCTTTGCTGCTCCACAGGCGTGGGCGGTAGTTATTGTCAAAAATGACTTTTCCACCGTTAGCGCGGCATTCACGCAGTAACGTCAGCAGTTTGTCACGGCTGGCCGGGCTTAGAATCGCCAGGCTGATTCCGCTCAGATACAGATAGTCAAATGTCGCCAGCTCTTCGCAAATCGCGGCGGACTGTTCGCTCTCCAGCCAGAATTTTGCGGCAGCTTCATTACGCCAGTAGTAGAAGGTGCGCTCGCCGGTGCTGTCGGTCTCAATGTAGTAGAGTCCCGGAAGGCGGTTTTCCATACGCTGGGTTAATGAGGTATCAACATTTTCACTCTGCCAGGAGTCCAGCATTTGTTGGCTGAAACTGTCAGTACCCAGTGCAGTCACATAGTGTACGGAAAGTGCCGCCGCATCGACCTGGCGGGCGATATAAACGGATGTATTCAACGTGTCGCCACCGAATCCGCGCTGAACGTCAGCGCCTTTCTGTGACAGCTCAATCATGCATTCGCCAATCACGGCAATCTTTCTGGACATAGTCGTAACCTGCTCTGAAAAAAATTAGCGTTAGTGTGCGCTGTGGGTGTTAAGTGGTCAACTATATTAAAACAACGTTCCATTATTTTTTTGAGCCAGCACGTGTTCTGCGCTGTTTTTGCCGCTTAGTTTTTATTTTGCCTGCGGCGGAACGTAAAGTTCTGCGCCCGAGCGCCGATAACCTTTGACGAGTCCGGTCAGTCACACTCTTATTTACAGGACATCTTTGATGATAAAGCAGGTTACCCAGCAGCTCATTACGCCCGATGCGAGTATCGAAAGCTTGCAGGCGAGACGCTATTGGCTGCAGTGCGAGCGTGCTTACACCTATCAGCCGATTTACCAGACCGACGGACGGCTGATGGCCGTTGAACTGCTGACCGTCGTGACCCATCCTGATAATCCTGCCCAACGTATTGCGCCAGATCGCTATTTTGCTGAAGTGGCCGTCCGACACCGTATAGAGGTCGTGAAAGAGCAGCTCCTGCAGCTTGAGCTGAAAAAGGACTTTTTCAGAGCCAATAACCTGCTGGCTTCAGTGAATGTCGATGGCCCAACGCTGATTGCGATGCGCCAGGATCCTGAAATCCTGAAAATCATCGAATGCCTGCCGTGGCTGCGTTTTGAGCTGGTGGAGCATATCCGCCTGCCGAAGGGGTCGTCGTTCGCCTCAATGTGCGAGTTTGGTCCACTCTGGCTGGATGACTTTGGTACTGGAATGGCGAACTTCTCGGCCCTGAGCGAAGTGAGTTACGACTATATTAAAGTGGCGCGGGATCTGTTTGTCATGCTGCGCCAGACGCCGGAAGGCCGCAATCTCTTCACGCTGTTGTTACAGCTGATGAACCGCTATTGCCGCGGGGTGATTGTTGAAGGTGTTGAAACACTTGAAGAGTGGCGTGATGTGCAAAACTCACCGGCTTTCGCGGCGCAAGGCTATTTTCTTTCTCGTCCAGTACCTCTGGACACCCTCGAAGAGGTGATCCTGTCGCTTTGATTCGGATGTAACGTCCCTCATTTTGCCCTGCTGGACTATCTTTAGGACAGGCAAGGAAGGAAGTGAGGACGCTAACTATGACAAAAGCAGGCAAAATAACCGTATCAATATCAGGGGTTTTCTTGTTGTTGATCGTCGTATTCATCATTGTGATTGCGACATTTGACTGGAACCGGCTCAAACCGACCATCAACCAGAAAGTCTCTACAGAACTCAACCGGCCCTTCGCCATACGGGGCGATCTGGGGGTGGTTTGGGAGCGCCAGAAGCAGGAAACCGGCTGGCGTAGCTGGGTTCCGTGGCCGCACGTTCATGCCGAGGATATTATCCTTGGCAACCCGCCGGAGATTCCCGACGTCACCATGGTGCATCTTCCCCGCGTGGAAGCCACGCTCGCGCCACTGGCATTACTGACAAAAACCGTCTGGCTACCGTGGGTCAAGCTGGTAAAGCCTGATGCGCGCCTTATTCGCCTGTCGGAGAAAAACAATAACTGGACCTTTACCCTCGCAGAAGACGAAAACCGCGATCCTAATGCGCCGCCATCCGCGTGGTCGTTCCGGCTGGATAATATTCTCTTCGATCAAGGACGCATCGCTATTAACGATAAGGTGACCCGCTCGGAGCTTGAGATCCTGGTCGATCCGCTGGGTAAACCGTTGCCCTTTAGCGAAGTGACCGGCGCAAAGGGTAAAGAGAGCAACGCCCGCGTCGAGGACTACGTATTTGGTTTGCAGGCCAAAGGACGCTATAACGACGAACCGCTAAGCGGTAGCGGAAAAATAGGCGGGATGCTGGCGCTGAGGGGCGAAGGAACCCCTTTCCCGGTGCAGGCTGATTTCCGTTCGGGCAATACGCGGGTAGCATTTACCGGTACGGTAAATGACCCGATGAATATGGGCGGCGTGGATCTGCGGCTTAAATTCTCGGGTGATTCGCTAGGGGATTTGTACGATTTGACGGGGGTGCTGCTCCCGGATACGCCGCCATTTGAAACCGACGGGCGTCTGGTGGCGAAAATCGATCCGGAAAAATCCTCTGTTTTTGATTACCGCGATTTTAATGGTCGCATTGGCGACAGCGATATTCATGGAACGCTAACTTATACGACCGGTAAGCCGCGTCCGAAACTGGAAGGGGACGTCGAATCACGCCAGCTGAGACTGGCTGATTTGGGACCGCTGATTGGTGTGGATTCGGGTAAAGGCGCGGAAAAGGCCAAACAATCTGAACAGCGCAAAGGTGAGAAGAGCGTCCAGCCTGCCGATAAAGTCTTACCGTATGACCGCTTCGAAACTGACAAATGGAATGTGATGGATGCTGACGTACGTTTCAAAGGTCGACGCATTGAGCACGGCAGCAGCCTACCGATTAGCGATCTCTCCACCCATATCATCCTGAAAAATGCCGACCTGCGCCTGCAGCCGCTGAAATTTGGCCTGGCGGGAGGCAGCATTGTTTCCAGAATCCATCTGGAAGGGGATAAAAAGCCGATGCGCGGGCAGGCGGACATTCAGGCTCGCCGCCTGAAACTAAAAGAGCTCATGCCGGATGTAGAACTGATGCAGAAAACGCTCGGTGAAATGAACGGTGACGCTAAATTTAGCGGCAGTGGAAACTCGGTGGCCGCGCTGTTGGGGAACAGCAATGGCAACCTGAAGCTGCTGATGAACGATGGCTTAATCAGCCGGAATCTGATGGAAATTGTGGGGTTAAATCTGGGTAACTATCTTGTTGGTCAGATATTTGGTGACGACGAAGTTCGCGTAAACTGCGCGGCGGCGAATCTGGATATCGTTAACGGCGTGGCGCGTCCGCAGATCTTTGCTTTTGATACGGAAAATGCGGTGATCAATGTGACCGGGACCGCGAGTTTTGCGTCTGAGCAACTGGATTTAACCATCGATCCGGAGAGCAAAGGTATTCGTATTATTACGCTGCGTTCGCCGCTGTATGTTCGCGGGACCTTCAAGAACCCGCAGGCAGGCGTAAAAGCTGGGCCATTGATTGCGCGTGGTGCGGTTGCCGCCGCATTAGCCACGTTAGTCACCCCAGCGGCGGCACTGTTGGCGCTGATTTCCCCTTCCGAAGGTGAAACCAATCAGTGCCGGACGATACTGTCGCAAATGAAGAAATGATGTCAGGCCGGATGCGGTGTTTACGCCGCATCCGGCAAAAGAATCACAATGATTGATGACGGGTCTCATGGGTTAACAGCAGCGCGATCAATGTTAACGCCGCCATCGACGCCAGATACGTTCCTACCGCTGCCAGACCGTAGTTCGCCTGCAGCCATGCGGCAATATAAGGGGCAACGGAAGCGCCAAGAATCGACGAAACGTTATACGAGAATGAGGCGCCCGTGTAGCGAACCTCGGTTGGGAACAGCTCCGGCAGCAATGCGCCCATTGGACCAAATGTCAGTCCCATCAGACTTAAACCCAGCAGCAGGAAAGCGAACACCAGTGCCGGATTGCCTGAGCCGAGCAGCGGTTTAAAGGCAAACAGCGCAAACAGAATGATAAGCGTGGTGATGATGAGCATGCTTTTGCGGCGACCAAATGCGTCGGCCAGCAGCCCCGCTACAGGCACCATAACGCCAAAGCCAATTACCGCCATCATCAGCATCCACAACACTTCATTACGCGGCAGGCCAAGCCCTACAGGCGCAGCGGCTGTACTGAACGTCATTGAATAGACGGTCATGATATAGAACAGCGTATAGGTCGCCAGCATGATGAACGTACCGAGGATCGTTACGCGAACATGTTTTGTCAGTAAGGTACCCAGCGGGATTTTCACCTGTTTTTTCGCCGCAGCCACTTTGGCGAAGACCGGGGACTCATGCAATGAAACGCGAACGTACAGGCCGATGATCACCAGTACCGCAGAGAAGATGAACGGTACGCGCCAGCCCCAGCTCATAAACTGTTCATCGGTCAGCAGCCAGGAAAGCATCAGGAAGGTGCCGTTGGCGAAGAAAAAGCCGATAGGCGCGCCCAGTTGCGGGAATGACCCGTACAGTGCGCGTTTACGCGGCGGCGCGTTTTCCGTTGCCAGCAACGCCGCGCCGCCCCACTCACCGCCCAGACCTAAGCCCTGACCAAAACGAGCGAGCGCCAGCAGCAACGGGGCGAAAATGCCGATAGTTTCATAGCCCGGCAGCAGGCCAATGACAACCGTTGAAATCCCCATGGTAAGCAGTGAAGCAACCAGCGTGACTTTACGGCCTACGCGATCGCCGAAATGGCCGAACACTGCGGAGCCGATTGGCCGGGCCACAAAAGCGATAGCGAAGGTGGCGAGGGACTGCAGCGTAGCCGCGGTCGGATCTCCCTGCGGGAAGAAAATATGGGGGAACACGATCACCGCGGCGGTCGCGTAGATATAGAAGTCGAAGAACTCAATGGCGGTACCAATGAGCGAGGCGACGACGACTTTATTGCGCGAGTTGACCGGGGTGTGTTCCTGTTCGTTGTCGAGTGTTGTGGCTGTTGCTTGCATAATATTTTCTTATTTTTGGCCGGACGAAAGGCCATATTACGCACAGCAAAAGCGATATTTCAATCTGTAACAAACCCTGTAATTGATCAAAAAGCGAGCAAAAAGGGAATAATATTTATGCTGGAGATTTCACTTCCATGAAATGCTTCACATAATTTAAAACTTAGATGATAAAACTGGTTTTTGGTTAAATAAAAGTTACGGGTTGGATTTATTCACTAAATCAGTAAGAGCGGGCGGCATTATAATTGCCGGATGGCGCTGCGCTTATCCGGGCTACAAAATTCACCCGTAGGCCGGATAAGACGCGTGCGTCGCCATCCGGCAATTCACAACTAATCCGGCAGTGGCTATTGAGTTTTCCCCGGCATCCGCGGGTCATCTTTGTATTCCGCCGTGGCTATCCAGGCGGCGCAAAACAGCGTCAGACGAGCGAAGAAGTAGAAGAACGCCATCAGTCCAAGTACGGAACCAAACGCCGCGCCTGACGGCGATTGCACCAATGATGGCAGCGTGTAGGTCATGATCATTTTGATAACTTCAAACCCCAGCGCCGCGATAAACGTACCGCGAATAAGTGCTTTCCTACGTGGTCGGTGACGTGGCAGTCGCCAGAAAATCCAGAAGAAAAGTAAATAGTTGGCGAAAATAGAGATGGTCAGGCCGATCAGGCGCCAGGCGGGCTTCAGCCATTCGATGCCGTCGAGATACAGCGCAGAGATAATCATCTGCTGGGCGGAACCGGCGATAGAAGTAATGGACAGGGTGACAATCAGCGCAATCAGCAAACCAATCAATGAGACAAAATCACGCAGGTATTTTACCCAAATTTTTTCCTGATCCTGCGGCGTACGCTCCCAGACATCTCGCGACTGGGCACGAATCGCTTCTCTCAGATTGCCCATCCAGTTAATCCCGGAATAAAGGGCGATCCCAAGCCCGACCAGACCCACGGTGGTTCGCTGCTGAACGGCGGTGTTAATGGTGTTTTTCAGCGTGGAGGCGAGCGTCGGGTCGCTGACATTAAGCAGAATCTTGCCGAAGATATCCTGTAACAGCGTAGGGTGCGAGGCGAGAATAAAACCGGCGGCGGCAAATGACACCATCAGGATAGGGATCATCGACAGGAACGAGAAGTAGGTGATAGCGGCGCCAAACTGGTTTCCCATGCGGTCATTAAAACGCTCTGCGGCTCGAATCATATGGGCGATGACGGGCTGACGTTGAATTTTATCGGCGAGGGTCAGGGCTGTTTGCAATGCCTGGTTGGTTGTACCGTTGGTTTCTATTTTTTCACGCTCCTGGGTCTCAATTTTTGGGATCGGCGCGTGCTCAAGTTCCTGAATGGGGCGTTTTATCTCTTTTTCCTGCGTCATCAGGCCAGTATTCCTTGTTCTGTTCATTCTCAGGACAGTATAGCTTGTCAGTCAACATAGTCTTTCATTACGCCGGTCAGCCATTCCATAAACAGATGAACCCGGCGGGAGAGGTTGCGGCGATGCGGATACAACAGAGAAACCGGCATTGGCGCGGCACGATACTGCGGTAATACCTCGACCAGCGTACCGCTGCGCAGGGCGTCGCGTACGCCGACGCGTGGCACCTGAATAATGCCCAGGCCGGCAAGGCACGCGGCATGATAGGTTTCCGTGCTGTTCACCGTCAGCATGCCGCCGGTTTTAACCCATTGAGTACCGTTTTCTGTCGCCACTTCGAAACCTTGCGCACGGGTTCCCAGGTTCACTGAGTAATGCACCACCGCATGCGAGGCTAAATCTTCCAGGCTTTCCGGGTAGCCAAAGCGGGCCAGATATTTTGGGCTGGCGCAGTTAATCTGCGTGAGTTTCCCCAGCGGACGGGCAATCAGCCCTGAATCTTTCAGCGTACCGACGCGTACCACGCAGTCAAAACCTTCGCGGATCAAGTCCACCAGACGGTCGCTGCTGCTGAGTTCGAGTTCAAGTCCTGGATATTGATGCAAGAAGGCTGTCAGGCGGGGCATCACCAGATTTCTCGCAACGCCCACCGGCATATCCACGCGCAGCTTGCCGCTGATGCTGGCCGGATCGTGATGAAATAGGCCATCCAGTTCATCCAGATTACTTAACAGATCTTTCGCGCGTTCATAATAGATCATGCCGTCTTGTGTGAGCTGGACGCGTCGGGTGGTGCGGTGCAACAGCTGCGTGCCAAGATGATTTTCCAGGGCCTGGATTTGTCGCGATACGCTACCTTTAGGTAGTCCAAGGGTGTCCGCCGCACGCGAAAAACTCTCCAGTTCTGCGACGCGGATGAACAACTGCATTGCGTGAATTTTATCCATTCCCATACCCTATTGTTGTTCTGTACGAAACAGTAATGCGTAGTTGGCGGTATTTATTGTTTTTTTACCACCTAATAAGCTTTGTCTCAATCTTCACTACACAAGAAATGAGGTTTCTTATGACGCAACGTATCGCATTGGTGACCGGCGGCGGTCGTGGACTCGGTAAAAACGCCGCGCTTAAGCTGGCGGGCAAAGGAATTGGTATCATCCTGACGTGGAACAGCAATGAAAAAGAAGCGCAGCAGGTTGTGGATGAAATTCGCCAATCAGGCGGTAAAGCCGCGGCATTGCCGTTGAATGTCGGGGATATTTCAACATTCCCTCAGTTTATAAAACAGGTGCAGAAAACCTTACAGGCCCAGTGGCAAAGCGACACCTTTGATTATTTATTGAACAACGCCGGGGTTGGTATTAATGCGCCGTATCCGGCGTTCACCGAAGCGCAATTTGATCAACTTTTGAATATTCACTTTAAAGGTCCATTCTTCCTGACGCAGAATCTTTTACCGCTGATGAATCAAGGCGGCAGGATCCTCAATGTTTCAACCGGGCTCGCGCGCTTTGCATTGCCGGGTTACAGCGCATACGCGGCCATGAAAGGGGCGATGGAAGTGTTAACCCGTTATCAGGCAAAAGAGCTGGGAGAGCGCGGAATTACCGCCAATATTATTGCCCCCGGCGCGATAGAAACGGATTTTAGCGGTGGAAATGTGCGGGATAACGCGCAACTGAATGCGTACATTGCATCGCAAACTGCGTTGGGGCGCGTTGGTTTGCCGGATGATATCGGTGACGCGATTGCCGCATTGCTCAGCGATGAGCTGGCCTGGATGACGGCGCAGCGTATTGAGGTCTCCGGCGGGATGTTCCTGTAATCCATAGTGTCTTATTCAGCCAGATATTGGCTGAATAAGCATTTAATGCGATGTTGTATTTTGTAACACATTTGGCTGATAGTATGGATTCCTTATTTTTCGCCACAAATATAGACTGCGTTTAATTAATTTTAATTTGATGGATATAAACGTCAGAATATAAGAATTTACTTAATATGTGTCGCTGTTTTTGTTCCTTTGTGTGATTCTGTTGATTGAGCTGTAACTAATCATAATTTCTGCTTCTTTCTTCTGCGACTATCGGTAGAATAGCCCTCCGCCAAATGGTGACTTCTTATTTTACCCTATGGGTTATACTCTTCCGCGCGCTAAGGCTAATATCTTATTCAGACGGAGATAAATAATGCAGTTAATAATGTTTGACAGGCAGTCAATATTTATTCATGGAATGAATGTAAGTTTACAGCAACGTATTCCAGGAGTGAATGTTCAGGGTGTCAGTCAGGCAGATGATCTGTGGCAGAAACTGGAAGACAACCCTGATGCGCTGGTAATGCTGGATGGCGATCTTGATGCTGAGTTCTGCCGCAGCTTGCTACAACAGATCGCGCAGCGCTATGCGGCGGCAAAAGTGCTGGTAACAGTAACGGATTGCCGTAAAAGATGGCTACAGGAGGTCACGCAATTAAACGTGCTGGCCATTGTTCCACGTGACTCTGACGCGGAAACCTTCACACTGGCGCTCAATAGTGTCGCGATGGGCATGATGTTTATCCCCAGAGACTGTATTACAGCGACTGAGAGTAGCAGACAAAATATAAAATCGCTCAGTGCGCGTCAGCGGGAGATTCTGACGATGCTGGCCGCGGGCGAATCGAATAAACAAATTGGTCGACTGTTAAATATCAGTACCGGAACGGTAAAAGCCCATCTTGAATCGCTTTATCAGCGCCTGGAGGTAAAAAACCGTACCCAGGCGGCAATGATGTTAAACGACGCCATTTAATGGCCGCAAATTTCACAGTCAGAACACTTCTGGCTGTGAAATCGCCACAGGCCAAATTTCTGCAGCGCTAAATCGAGTTATTCCCACGCTGAATATCCACGTAATTAATGCTTCCAATTGAAACCGATCTTTTATTTGCGGTCTTTTCTCATGTATGAACCCCTCGCAGAGATGCAGATCGGCGAGCAGAAGTGATTCTGCCTGCATTAGCGTAATGGGAGTATCAAAGGTTTCTTCTGCGGCAATTTCATGCCCGTAACCTATCACCCAAACCCCATTTTTATCCTGATACTTTTCCAGCGACAGGCCTTGCCATTGCTTAATAAATGCGACACAGGCGGGTGTGAAATGCGTCGAACGGAGCGGCATAAGTCTCTCTGAACAAAGAGATATATTTTAAGAAATCCACTCTGTTACGCCAGTTGCCATGTGGCCAGTTTTTACAGCAAAACGCCTTATGGCATTGGTGGCCGATATTCACGTTTTAACAGGCCGAAAATTCAGTCATCGCGCCATATGTGATGCAGCCGCTTCCCGCAGCGTATCTTTGTGAATGTATTCGTTCACCCTCAGTGGACGACAGATCGGGCGTGATGTTTTCAATACAGGCGCGGGCATATCTCCTGAATAATTTTCAATGATTGTGCGGAAGTCACTGTAAAACAGATTTATTTGCTATATGAATGTGTTTTAGTCTACGTCGATACATATCTGCTTTCATAGAAAATAACGACATACCATTGTGTGGCCGCACGTTTTGGGTCCTTTTAGGGAAGATGATGACCAATAGCGCGTTACAAGCGACATGTACACCCTTTGAACGTTGTCTGGCAATCATTCGTCAGGCATCGGTAGAAATATTGCTGCTGTTAGGCGTGCATGTAGCAGAAGGCAAAGAGCCGCGATGGTTCCTCGAGCAACTGGATCAGGCCAGACTGAATCTGGGCGGTTGGGGAGCTGTCGCCAGACGGTTGCAGATGAATGATGCGCAGTTGAGCCAGTTCACTCTGCGGCTGCGTCATCTGCAGCAGAGCGTGCCACAGTATGAAAATGGCCAGGACGTCAGTGAAAACCAGCTGATTTCTGCGCTGCGCTTCGTGGCGTCTCTGGAACAATTGCGCCAGCAACAGCCGATTCTGAAGTATGAAACTGAGATTGAACGTGCAGAGCCGGAAGCACAGATCCACGCGCAGCGTCAGCTTCGTGCAATAGAATTAGCGCTCAAATCGCTTATCGCACGGGTATGGCCGGATCAACATCCACTCAACAGCTTCCTGAAACAGCACTTCGGGGGGGAACGCCTGCGTCGTTGGTTAAAGCTGGGTGAAAGTCGGGATGCGCTGGACGGCATGATGTTTAGCGAGCTGGCGCTTATGGTCGTGGATAAGAAATTGTTTGTACGCCACTTTACCCAGATTTTTAACGACACCTCGGTGCTGACGCTGTTTGTCGAACCACGTCTTACGTTGCGTATGTTTCTGGATGATTGCCGGCTGGCCCGGAACGGCGTCATCGCGCAGCAGCCGCTGACCTCAGTACAACTGATGCTACTGGATTGTCAGTACCGACAGATTACTCACCCTGTACAACGGGCATTTGCAGAACGGCGTACGCGTGTTAATCCCGCGTCGTATATGGAGTCTGATGAGGCGACCGTCCGCCAGTTCTGGGAAACGGCAAAGCAAAAGGATGAGCAAGCGGGCGGCGATAAACAGGAAATTGCCGACAGTATTGATCCGCCGGAGAAGCGGGCAAAGCGCAGTGCGGAGGAGCGTGAACAGCTGATTTCCGGCGTGTTGTGGGTCGCGGTCGGCGTGATGGTGCTGGTGATTTCGCTGGGTGCGTTCTGGTTATTCACTTCGCCAGCGCCACAGGCGTCATCCGGACAATCCGTTGAAATCGTGCAGGAGGAGCCACGGCGTGATGCACCTTCCGCACGGGAATCTGTGACCCGAATGGGGATCACCTGGGATGCTTTTAACATGCGCGCGGCTATCGATCGCAACGATACTCGCGTGACGTCACTGTTCCTGCAAGGCGGGATGGACTGGAAGCTGGCGTGGACGGAGCAGGCATTTTCTGCGGGCAATACCGAGGTATTGAGACTGCTGCTGCGCTATCCTGCGCAGATGAACGAGAGCAAACCTTGCAGACAGTTTATGAGTACGCTCAGTCATGCCATGTCGAATGGGGCGTCACTCACTTCCTTGCACAAAAGCTACCTGCAAAGTTTTTGTTCGGTTCCGGCGGTTATCGCGCGTCAGCAGTATGATCTGGAACAGGCTCAGCGGCGCGCTCGTGCAGAGCCCAGCCCGGAGAATAAGAAGTGGCAAAAAATTCATACTGAACTCTACGATGCGATTAACTAACGGCCTGAGGAGTCAGGCCGTTAGCGGCTAAGGTTCGCCATACAGCCCGATGAGTCGGCGCACCACGCCGTTTGTCCAGCCAAAGCCGTCCTGCAACGGATATTCCCCGCCGCCGCCTTCGCGCGGCATGCCGTCGGCAATATGGTATTTTTCGATAAGTTTGTGGTGTTCCTGGTAAAAGAGATTCACCGTTTTCAACCAGTTACGGGCTATTTCATCGCCAAGATGGTCGTCGCCATACAGTTTGAAACCTTGAATAGCCATCCATTGCAGCGGTGCCCAGCCGTTGGGTTTATCCCACTGCTCACCGGTTTCATGTTCTGTGGCTAAAATGCCCCCGGGCGTTAGCAGGCGGCTGCGTACCGCATTGGCCAGCCGGTCGGCTTGTTCATGCGTTGCCATGCCGACATACAGCGGTACGATACTGGCGGCAGAGAAGAGGGCCATTTGTTCACGTCGCCAGTCATAATCGCGATAGCAGCCGTTTTCATCATCCCATAAGTAGCGATTCACCGCGTCGCGCCGGTCATTGGCTTTCTGGCGAAACAGCGATTCAGCTTCTTTATCACCTTTCAGCGCCGAAATATTGGCGATGGTGCTCTCCAGCTTGTAGAGGAATGCGTTTAGGTCAATTGGGATGAATTGTGTCGTGCGTATGCTGGCAAGGCGACCTGCATCGCGTAGCCAGCGCGAGGAGTAATCCCATCCCGAGGCCGCGCCTGCACGCAAATCGCGATACACCTCATTGGGCGGTCGCCCCGAATGCTTGGCGGTCTCGACGTCTTCAAGCCACGATTCATCGCGCGGCGTATCACGATCGTCCCAATAGCGGTTGAGCAAGGATCCGTCCGACATTCTGATCACGTGGCGGTAGGCCTGGTTGAGCACCAGGGAATCGGCGCCATCCATCCAGAACGCGTACTCCATTTTTAGATGATCAAGATAACGGCGCGCGCCACGTACGCCATCTTCTTCAAACAGTTCCACCATCAGCGCAAAGACTGGCGGCTGCGAGCGGCTCAGGTAGTACGTTCGATTACCATTTGGGATGTGACCATAGTTTTCGATCATCCAGGCAAAGTTATCCGCCATACATTTCAGCAGATCTTCGCGACCGCTCTCTGCCAGACCCAGCATGGTGAAATAGGAATCCCAGTAGTAGGTTTCGCTAAAACGTCCGCCAGGCACAATATATGACTGCGGTAACGGCAGCAGAGAGGACCAGGGAATGTGGTCCTGCGGTTCGCGCGTCAGCACTGGCCATAGTTGATCGATATGCTCTTTCAGCGAATTTTCCGGGTTAGAAACGTATTCGCTGGAGGGCGTTTCCGGGAGCCAGAAATGGTTCTCAACAAAGCGCTTCAGGTCAAAGTCCCGATGGCGTTTGACCTTGCGATAGCGGATCAAAATGTCCAGCGGGTCCATTTTGGGCGCACAGTCGGGGAAGGTTTTGCTATCGGCAAACAGTTTCGACGACTGAACGTGTTCGAACAGCTCAAGGTAACGATCGGCCGGGGTTAAGGCATCTGAGGCGGGCAGCCCTTCAATCATCTCCGGCTCAGGCTCTGCCTCAATCATTTCATCCAGCTTTAACTCGCACGGATCCATTTCATAAAGCAGATCGATGTCGATCGTCAGTTCTTCAGAAGGGGCGTGGGGTAGTTTCTGGTTGAGCATAATGAGAAAGACCTCCGATGGACGTTGAAATAGTAAGGCTGTTGCCCGGTCGTCAGTTAAGCGTAGACATTCGCTTCGGTATTGGCTGAGTAAAGCGTGCGGTTGATCACGTTTTAGAGTCACGCGTTATTTAAAAAATTAAACTATCTCAATGATAATAATGAATAATTCAGAATCGTGCGCGACCTTAAGATATTCCATTTTCAGAACATTCGATTGCAACGAGGTGTGAACGAAACCTGCTAATGGCTTTACGCTATAATAGGCACAGGCTATTCTATTGATAGTTCTCCTCCATGTAATTGCTTGATACTTATCAAAATAGTAATCCCCTCATTTCCTATGATGGTCAAGTCTGACAAAGACTGTGCATTAATTATTCTAATTTTTCTGGGTCACAATAACTCACAACGGTGAGGGTAAAATAATGAAAATCATTACCCGTCTTACCGCGATAGCCATAGCTGGCGTCGTGATTTGTTATTTTGGATTATCAGGTTATGTGTGGTATCACGATAATCAACGGAGCAAACAGGCTGATGTTCAGGCCTCTTCGCTGGAAGCAAATAATAAAGTTTTAGGATTCTTACGCGAAAAAGGATGCGATTATTGTCACACGCCTTCGGCTGAATTACCTTTCTATTCTTCTTTTCCTGTCGCTAAGCAGTTGATGAATTACGACATTCAACTGGGATACAAATCCTTCAATCTTGAGGCCGTTCGTGCGGCGCTGGTCGCAGATAAACCCGTTTCGCAAAGCGACCTGAATAAAATTGAATGGGTGATGCAGTACGACACCATGCCGCCGACGCGTTATACCGCGCTGCACTGGGCCGGTAAGGTGAGCGATGCGGAGCGTGAAGAAATTCTGGGCTGGATTGCGAAACAGCGTGAACAGTACTACGCCAGTAATGATACCGCCGCGCAGCATCGTAATGAACCCGTACAGCCAATACCAGAAAGCATCCCGACTGATGCCCGCAAGGTGGCGCTGGGCTTTACGCTTTATCACGATCCACGTATTTCCGGCGACAGCACGATCTCTTGCGCGCACTGTCATGCCCTGAATGCGGGTGGTGTGGATGGCCGGAAAACGTCAATTGGCGTAGGCGGAGCGGTTGGGCCGATCAACGCGCCAACGGTGTTTAACTCAGTCTTCAACGTGGAACAGTTCTGGGATGGTCGTGCGCCGACATTGCAGGCGCAGGCAGGTGGTCCGCCGTTGAACCCAATTGAAATGGCGTCTAAATCCTGGGATGAAATTATCCAGAAGCTGGATAAAGATCCGCTATTGAAGCAAGAATTTATTGCGGTTTATCCACAGGGGTTCAGCGGAGATAATATTACCGATGCGATTGCTGAGTTTGAGAAAACGCTGATTACGCCAAATTCGCCGTTTGATAGGTGGTTACGTGGTGATGAGGAGGCGTTAACGGCCCAGCAAAAACATGGCTATCAATTATTTAAAGAAAATAAGTGTGCGACCTGTCACGGAGGTATTATTTTAGGCGGACGCTCATTTGAACCATTAGGTTTGAAAAAGGACTTTAATTTCGGCGAAGTCACTGCCGCAGATATTGGCAGGATGAACGTGACCAATGAACTACGTGACAAACTTCGTCAGAAAGTTCCAGGATTACGTAACGTTGCGCTGACTGCGCCTTATTTCCATCGCGGTGATGTGCCAACGCTTGATGGCGCGGTTAAATTGATGCTGCGTTATCAGGTGGGTAAAGAACTGCCGCAGGAAGATATCGACGATATCGTGGCGTTCCTCGAAAGTTTGAATGGGGTTTATACGCCGTACATGCAGGGTAAATAATTATTGCCCCTATCCAGCCTGGCGCATTTTGCAGGCTGGATAATTCTCCTTTACCTGGCGGGTGTTTACCTCTGCTCGCCCACGAATATTTCCCATAATTCTTCTACCGCTCTGGACATTCTGCCTGCAGGTCTAAACAGTCGGATATCAATGGGTACCCATAACCCGCTCTTCTGTGGAGCCGCTGCGGCGATCGTCCCGGCCTGAACGTCCGGAGCCGCCAGACTTTCCGGCAGCCAGGCAATGCCGTCCCCGGCTTTAACCATCGCCAGCAGCGTGGCGGCCAGATCGGCGGTGAAGGCGATGTCCATACCGCGTCGGGCATGATTCACCGGTGACGTATTCGAGAGGATCCTCCCCAGACCGGATTCTGCAGAGAAGGAGAGAAACGGAAACTTTTTGCCCCCCGTAGCCTGCCAGAGCGGCTGATGAGAGCGGGGATCGCATTTGGCGTAAGGTATTAACGTTTCTCGCCCAAGGCGGACGCTGAGATATTTCGTCTGATCAAGGTTGATGTGCATGTGAGGGTGGTAATAACACAGCAGGAACTGCGCATCCCCTTTTTCAATCATCCGTTCACAGGCGCTGAGCGTGTCTGACAGCAGGCGAAATGAGCCGAAACGGGCGATTTTTTCGTTATTACGCATCAGCGCCGGAAAAAATGAGAACGACAGGGAATGTGTTGCGGAGAAAATAACATCCGGTCGGGTATTTCCCGCCGCTTCGATGGTTTCATTTCTCAGGGTGTATAGCGCCCGGATCAGTTCGGGCACCTGAGCGACGAAAACTTCCCCCGCACGGGTCAGGCTGACGCCACGGCGGTTACGTTCAAAAATCGGCGTTCCAAGCCACTCTTCCAGCGAAACAATGCGCCGACTGAATGCGGGCTGCGTCACATATCGGGAAGCGGCTGCGCGGGAGAAATTGAGTGACTGCGCCAGCGCAACGCAGTCTTCAAGCCAGGTGAGTTCCAGGTGATGCCGATTTTGCATTACAGCCAGCCTCTTTGGCATTAGATCAGTAAATAAGCACTGCTTAAGATGGAGAAATGCAGGACGATGGCGTCCTTAAATGCTGCCTGAGTACATTATGCCAATAATAAACCGGCATGAGTTATCACTTTTTACAGGCGCGTAAGTGCGAGCATAACTGACTAACAACCCGCCGGAGAAAACATGCGTATCCTCGATGTTGTAGAAATTACCAAACCCATCGCTTCCCCCATTCGTAACGCCTATATCGATTTCAGCAAGATGACGACCAGTCTGGTGGCCGTTGTGACTGACGTTGAGATAGAGGGTCGTCGCGTGGTGGGATACGGATTTAACTCTAATGGTCGTTACGGCCAGGGGGGATTGATCCGCGAACGCTTCCGTAACCGCATTCTGGACGCTGACCCGGAAAGTCTGCTGAATGCCGAAGGCGATAACCTGGATCCGCATAAAATCTGGGACGTCATGATGAGTAATGAAAAGCCGGGGGGCCATGGTGAGCGCTCGGTGGCTGTGGGTACGCTGGATATGGCTATCTGGGATGCCGTTGCCAAAATTGCCAACAAGCCGTTGTTCCGTTTGCTGGCTGAGATGAAGGGCGTTGAGGCGAATCCACGCGTCTTTGTCTACGCGGCGGGGGGTTACTATTATCCGGGTAAAGACCTGAGCGCGCTGCGTCAGGAAATGCGAGGCTACCTGAACCGCGGCTACAACGTAGTTAAAATGAAAATCGGCGGCGCATCGTTGGAAGAGGACCGTCGCCGTATCGAAGCGGTATTGACTGAAATTGGCGATGAAGCGCGTCTTGCCGTCGATGCCAATGGCCGCTTTGATCTGGAAACCAGTATTGCCTATGCCAAAATGCTACGAGATTATCCATTGTTCTGGTACGAAGAAGCTGGCGACCCGCTGGATTATTCTCTCCAGGCCGCGCTGTCAGAATTTTACCCAGGCGCGATGGCGACAGGTGAAAACCTCTTTTCTCATCAGGATGCGCGCAACCTGCTGCGCTACGGCGGCATGCGCCCGGATCGCGACTACCTGCAATTTGACTGTGCGCTTTCCTACGGTCTGGTCGAATATCTGCGTACCCTCGACGTACTGGCGCAGTTTGGCTGGTCCCCATCACGCTGCATACCGCATGGCGGTCATCAGATGTCGCTGAACATTGCGGCGGGTCTTGGTCTTGGTGGGAATGAAAGTTATCCGGATCTGTTCCAACCGTACGGCGGTTTCCCAGATTCAGTTAAGGTGGAAGAGGGTCATATCGTCATGCCAGAACTGCCGGGCATAGGGTTTGAAGGTAAATCTGACCTGATTAAAGAGATGCGCGCGTTGGCCGAATAGCGCTGGCGGCGGTGAGATAACGCCCCTCTGGTTGCCGGAGGGGCGCGTGTTAAGTGAATAGCGTCTACACGTGGGCAATTAGCGCATGGTACTGTGACTGTCTGTCCATTTTTAATTAACATGAGCTATTTAAGAACCAATTTAATCACACCGCTCGCTTCAGCAATGACGAGGCTTGCGTTTAGCGAGCAGCGTTCTTTGATATGATTTTAATTATATATTCTGGTCTGGCTGATTCATGGCTTTAAGATAGTGCTCATATAATGAAATAAAGATGTTATCAATCAGTATCAGCATGGAAAAGTAAATAAAGTAATTTTCGTATTGATAATTTTTGTTTAACAAAGTTTTTAAAGTTGGAAGATTTTGTTGATATGAAAGAGTGTTATGAGCGACTCTATTTCGGTGTTTATATAAATATTCGTACATATCGACAAGATCTTTTTCAATATTCTTTTCAATATTTTTTTTATTTACAAAAAGATTTTCTTTGTTAGCGAAGTATTTTTCAGTAATTTTTGACCAAAGAGATTTGTACTCAAGGTAAGGTTTTTTAGCCCAAATTAATAAATTTGTGTTTGCAAAAGAACTTGTTATTGCAAGATTGGTGTTTTGTAATATTATACTATTCTCTATCAAACCATCTTCGAATCTTAATTCACTGTGTTTTTCTATTTGTTTAACTAAATCTTTGTAAATCTCTTTTTTTTCTTGATAGTTTGAGCATTCGCCAAAAGGATTCAAATTGAATCTTTGATATCTATATTCATAATCATTTGTGGCAAGTTCCCAGCAGATGCATTTCATTTTTTGTTCTTGAGCACCTGTCATCTTAAGTAAAGCTGATTGCATTACATAATCACATAGCGGATAGGTTTCTACACCTGAACCTATACCAATACATGCAGAGGTTACATCTACGAGGATATCTTTTATAGGGGATAATATAAATTTATTATGATTCATTGATTGTATGCACCCCATAGATTGCAATAGAATCTGATATTCTCTTTCTAAGATGACCTAAGTTGTTAGGGCTTTTTAAATGAGAATTGTCCATCTTATATTCGGCTATTTTATTTTCCAACTTTTCAAGTATATTCTCCTTTTGTGATGTATCAATCAGTTTCTTTTCGAAAAGAATGTGATAGACAATACCAAAAAGGTAAGTATCCAGTTCAATAATGGATGTGTATTTTTTCAGTAAATTCATCTCAGTCAACGTTTTTTCTAGATTATCTAAGTGAACTTTATATTTTTTATCTGGAAAAACACTCAAGAAACTTCCAAATATATCGGAATCCTTCCCATTTATTGCAAAGAAAATATATTCTTCGTATAGCTTCTCCATTTTCTGCTTGTAGCCACGAGCTATCTTCCAACTATCTCCATCAATATAATATTGTGATAAAAGTGCTAGATATCGAATGAAATCGGCTTTTGATTCACTACTAATAAGCTTGATTATAATTTTTTTAGAAAAATCAGGATCAAATAACCCAACCAATTCCTGGTCTAGAAAGTATAAAGAAGCTCTACTTTCTTGTGGTAATAACGGTTCACCTTGAATATTTATGTTTCTAAATACTGATGAGTAATAACTTTGTTGTGTCTTTTCATCCGATGTTTGAGGAACTAAGTATGAAAACCCAAGGAAATTACTATCTAAGAACTCATCAGTTATGTTCAGATTAGTGTGTTTATAGTTTCCTGGCTGAATGTTACGTAAAATCTCTACTTTGGTTGTTCCCTTTTCAACTAAACTTTTGAAGTTCCACTCTAGAATGTTGTCATAAAGTTCGTCGTTATTGTCATCATCGTTATCGTTGGCAAAAGAATCAACTTTTAATTTATAATTTGCGGCATCAGGGTAGAGACCTAAATATGCCAGTAAAATACTTGTTACCCTCTGTTGGCCATCTAATAGTAAGTTTTTATTACTGTCTCTAAATTTGAAGGCACCAATAGTTACAGGAGGAACAAACTGCTTTTTTGTAAATGTTTCAATGAGCGTTTCGACCTTCTTCTCATTCCAAACGAAATAACGTTGATAGTCAGGTAAAACAATATTTTTCTTTAACACTAAGTCAATCCAGTGACGTAGTGAGTATTCTCCGTAATATACTCTATTTTCCATTTTCACTAACTCCCAGTTTTTCAATGATTTTCTAATCTTTCTCTGTAATGGTCAACTAAAATTGATCACTTCTTTGGAGTGCTAGAAACTCGCTTTGATATTATCTAACATTATGATTTAGTGTATGTTTTCTTTCTTGTGATCACCGCCATTATGACTGGTGACAAGGGTAGATAAGGTGTTCAGGCACACGAAGATGCCAACCAAAGCTGGTTTAAGCAATATGACGAAATCAGAGCTTAAATTTGCCAAAGAGAAAGATATCTTCCTGGCTACTAGCACTACTGAATCTCGTTATCGATGAGCTTGTGCTAGTGAGATTTGGGGCATAAACGCGTTAGAAGGGGCAATGTATCGATGAGTCGATACATAAAGGCCAGAGAACGATGCTCTGGCCTCTCAGCTTTTCTACAGTACGAACGCGTGTAGGTGGGTTTTTGACATTAACCCCTCATGGTGACGAATTCTTCGGCCGCCGTTGGGTGAATCGCAACGGTGTTATCGAAGTCTTTCTTGGTCGCGCCCATTTTCAGCGCCACCGCGAAGCCTTGCAGCATTTCGTCCATGCCAAAACCGATGCCATGAATACCAACAATCTTCTCTTCCGGACCCACGCAAACCAGCTTCATGCGGCACGGCTGGCGGTGTGAAGTCACGGCAGTGTACATCGCGGTAAACGAGGATTTATACACTTTCACCTGGTCATCGCCGTGCTGTTCGCGAGCCTGCTGCTCGGTTAAGCCCACGGTGCCAATTGGCGGGTGGCTGAAGACCACGGTCGGGATATTGTTGTAGTCCAGGTGCTCGTCCGGTTTGTTATTAAACAGACGCTCGGACAGGCGACGGCCCGCGGCAACGGCAACCGGCGTCAGCTCAACGGCACCGGTGTTATCGCCAACGGCATAAATCCCCGGTACGCTGGTGTTTTGGTATTTATCAACGACGATGTAGCCTTTTTCGTTGGTTTTCACGCCAGTAGCGGCCAGGTTAAAGTTATCGGTGGCTGGTTCACGACCGATCGCCCAAATCAGGCAATCCACCGTTTCGCTACGGCCATCTTCCAGTTGCAGAGTCAGACTGCCGTCGGCGTTTTTAATGACCGCTTGCGGAATCGCATGAGTATGCAGGGTCGGACCTTCGGTGTTCATCACCTCGACCAGCGTCTCGACGATCATCGGATCAAAGCTGCGCAGCGGCGCGTGTTTACGCACGAACAGGTGAGTTTCTGCGCCCAGGCCGTTAATTACGCCTGCCAGTTCAACGGCGATGTAGCCTGCGCCAACAACGGCTACACGTTTTGGCAGCGCTGGCAGCTCAAAGAAACCATCGGAGTCGATACCGTATTCCACGCCTGGAATATTCGGATGGCTCGGGCGCCCGCCGGTGGCGATCAAAATATGATCGGCAGTAATGGTTTCACCGTTCACTTCAATGGTTTTGGTATCAACGAAGCGGGCAAAGCCTTTAATCACATCAACGTTATTTTTACCCAGCACGTTGTCGTACGAGGTATGAATGCGATCGATATAGGCGGTACGGCTGGCGATCAGTTTATCCCAGTCGAACTTATTAATTGTGGTATCGAAACCGTAATCCGGGCCGTACATATGAATCGCTTCACGGATTTGTGCGGCATGCCACATCACTTTTTTCGGTACGCAGCCAACGTTAACGCAGGTGCCGCCTAACTCTTTGGCTTCAATCAGTGCGCATTTCTGGCCGTACATTGCCGCACGGTTAATGGAGGCAATACCGCCGCTGCCGCCGCCAATAGCGATGTAATCATAGTGCTTGGTCATGACCGCTCCTTCATGTTCATTGTAGGGCGGAGAAGCGTTACGCCATCCGCCAAAATATTCGCGATTGTATACCTGAAATTAAAAGGTTCCACCGATGGCTGCGATTACTCCGGCACGATCCAGCTTACGGAAGTGTGTCCGGTTCCTGCGGGAACCAGCTTGCTATGTAGCCACGGCAGGACGTTGTTCATCTGCTGCTCCAGCTTCCATGGCGGGTTAATCACAATCATGCCGGACGCCGTCATGCCGCGCTGATCGCTGTCCGGGCGCACCGCCAGCTCAATTTGCAGAATTTTGCGGATACCGGTGTCTTCCAGAGCGTGGATCATGCGCTTGATTTGCTGGCGCAGGACCACCGGATACCACAGCGCATAGGTGCCCGTTGCGAAGCGCTTGTAGCCTTCGTTAATGCCGGACACTACCGCCTGGTAGTCGGTTTTGATTTCGTATGGCGGATCGATAAGGATCAGTCCGCGGCGGGAAACCGGCGGTAATTTTGCTTTTAGCTGCTGATAACCGTCGGCTTTGGCTACGCGTGCGCGTTCATCTTTTTGAAATTCGCCGCGCAGCAAAGGAAAGTCACTCGGGTGCAGCTCGGTTAATTGCAGGCTGTCCTGTTCGCGCAGCAGCTGACGTGCAATTAACGGGGAGCCTGGGTAGTAGCGCAACTGGCCGCTACGGTTGAAATGCTGCACCACGGAAATATAGGGTTCAAGTTCAGCAGGCAAATCGTCCTGCTGCCAGATACGGGCAATACCTTCCAGGTATTCACCGGTACGTTCGGCATGCTCACTGCTCAGCTGATAACGGCCTGCGCCAGCATGGGTGTCCAGATAGAGAAACGGTTTTTCTTTCTCTTTGAGCGATTCAATGATCAGGCTCTGAACGG
Source organism: Citrobacter sp. wls714 (assembly GCF_005281025.1). Classification (NCBI taxonomy): domain Bacteria; kingdom Pseudomonadati; phylum Pseudomonadota; class Gammaproteobacteria; order Enterobacterales; family Enterobacteriaceae; genus Citrobacter; species Citrobacter sp. wls714. The sequence goes on from NZ_SZWZ01000092.1 coordinate 98,493, forward strand.
TGTGTTTAAGGACGTCGGCGTGGTTGCCTGCGTGATAACTGTGGCGATAGCTGAGCATGGGTAATGAAATTCCGCTGAAATGACGATTTGCGACAGTTTACAGCAGATCGGCACAGATTACCCGTAGGCCCGGTAAGCGTAGCACCACCGGGCGTCTTTCCGTCACGGTGAGCATTGAAATCCTCTACACTTAACCCCATTGTACAAATTAATATGCACAGCGCCGGATACGCGCTTCATTCACTCTTTTCAACAGGACCGCGCTAATGACCAATCCATTGCTGACTCCCTTCGAACTGCCGCCGTTTTCTAAAATTCAGCCCGAACATGTTGTGCCAGCCGTTACTAAGGCGCTGAACGATTGTCGCGAAAACGTTGAGCGAGTCGTTGCGCAGGGCGCGCCGTACACTTGGGAAAATCTCTGCCAGCCGCTTGCTGAAGTGGACGATGTGCTGGGGTGTATTTTCTCTCCGGTCAGCCACCTGAACTCGGTGAAAAACAGCCCGGAACTGCGTGAAGCCTACGAGCAAACGCTGCCGCTGCTCTCCGAGTACAGCACCTGGGTTGGGCAACATGAAGGTCTGTACAAAGCGTACCGCGACCTGCGTGACGGCGACCATTACGCCACCCTGAATACTGCACAGAAAAAAGCGGTCGATAACGCGCTGCGTGATTTCGAACTGTCCGGTATCGGCCTGCCGAAAGAGAAACAACAGCGCTACGGCGAAATCGCCACCCGTTTGTCTGAGCTGGGTAACCAGTACAGCAACAACGTGCTCGATGCCACCATGGGCTGGACCAGGCTGGTGACCGACGAAGCGGAGCTTGCCGGAATGCCGGAAAGCGCCCTGGCGGCGGCGAAAGCCCAGGCGGAAGCCAAAGAGCAGGAAGGCTACCTGCTGACCCTGGATATCCCAAGCTACCTGCCGGTAATGACCTACTGCGACAACCAGGCGCTGCGTGAAGAGCTGTATCGCGCCTACTCCACCCGCGCCTCCGATCAGGGGCCGAACGCGGGCAAGTGGGACAACACCCCGGTAATGGAAGAGATCCTCGCGCTGCGTCACGAGCTGGCACAACTGCTGGGCTTCGAAAGCTACGCCTTTAAATCTCTGGCCACCAAAATGGCGGAAAACCCGCAGCAGGTGCTCGACTTCCTGACCGATCTGGCCAAACGCGCCCGTCCGCAGGGGGAAAAAGAGCTGGCCCAGCTGCGTGCCTTTGCCAAAGCAGAATTTGGCGTTGAAGAGCTGCAGCCGTGGGATATCGCTTACTACAGCGAGAAACAAAAACAGCATCTGTACAGCATCAGTGACGAACAGCTGCGCCCGTACTTCCCGGAAAACAAAGCCGTTAACGGCCTGTTTGAAGTGGTGAAACGTATTTACGGCATCACCGCCAAAGAGCGTACCGACGTTGACGTGTGGAATCCGGAAGTGCGTTTCTTCGAGCTGTACGATGAAAGCAACGAACTGCGCGGCAGCTTCTACCTCGACCTGTACGCCCGTGAACACAAACGCGGCGGGGCGTGGATGGACGACTGCGTTGGCCAGATGCGTAAAACCGACGGCACGCTGCAAAAACCGGTCGCCTATCTGACCTGTAACTTTAACCGTCCGGTGAACGGCAAACCGGCGCTGTTTACCCACGACGAAGTGATCACCCTGTTCCACGAGTTCGGTCACGGCCTGCACCATATGCTGACTCGCATCGAAACCGCCGGGGTGTCCGGTATTAACGGCGTGCCGTGGGATGCGGTCGAACTGCCAAGTCAGTTTATGGAAAACTGGTGCTGGGAGCCGGAAGCGCTGGCGTTTATCTCCGGTCACTATGAGACCGGCGAACCGCTGCCGAAGGAACTGCTGGATAAAATGCTGGCGGCGAAAAACTACCAGGCCGCGCTGTTTATTCTGCGTCAGCTGGAGTTCGGCCTGTTCGACTTCCGCCTGCACGCGCAGTACAACCCGGAGCAGGGGGCGAAGGTCCTTGAGACGCTGGCCGAAATTAAGAAACAGGTCGCCGTGGTGCCGGGCCCAACCTGGGGCCGCTTCCCGCACGCCTTCAGCCACATTTTTGCCGGTGGCTATGCGGCGGGCTACTACAGCTACCTGTGGGCCGACGTGCTGGCGGCAGACGCATTCTCCCGCTTCGAAGAAGAAGGCATCTTCAACCGCGAAACCGGTCAGTCATTCCTCGATAGCATCCTGACCCGTGGCGGTTCGGAAGAGCCGATGACGCTGTTCAAACGCTTCCGCGGCCGTGAACCTCAGCTCGATGCCATGCTGGCGCATTACGGCATCAAGGGCTGATTGTTCGCGTGAAAATTTGTTTACTGGATGAAACGGGCGCCGGAGACGGCGCCTTATCTGTTCTGGCCGCCCGCTGGGGGCTGGAGCATGATGAAGACAACCTGATGGCGCTGGTGATGACGCCGGAGCACCTGGAGCTGCGCAAACGCGACGAGCCGAAGCTCGGCGGCATCTTTGTCGATTTTGTCAGCGGGGCGATGGCGCACCGACGTAAATTCGGCGGCGGTCGTGGTGAAGCGGTGGCGAAAGCCGTCGGCATCAAAGGCGATTATCTGCCGGACGTGGTTGATGCCACCGCCGGGCTGGGGCGCGATGCGTTTGTGCTGGCCTCCGTCGGCTGCCGTGTGCGGATGCTGGAACGCAATCCGGTGGTCGCCGCGTTACTCGATGACGGCCTGGCGCGCGGCTATGCCGATGCGGAAATTGGCCCGTGGTTGCAGGAACGTTTACAGCTGATTCACGCCTCAAGCCTGACGGCGTTAACCGATATTACCCCACGCCCACAGGTGGTCTATCTCGACCCGATGTTCCCGCATAAGCAGAAAAGCGCGCTGGTGAAAAAAGAGATGCGCGTGTTTCAGTCGCTGGTGGGGCCGGATCTGGATGCTGACGGTTTGCTGGAACCGGCGCGTCAGTTGGCAACCAAACGTGTGGTGGTGAAGCGCCCGGACTACGCGCCGCCGCTGGCTGACGTGGCCACGCCTAACGCGGTGGTGACCAAAGGGCATCGGTTTGATATTTATGCCGGAACCCCTCTGACGGAGTAACGGATTGCCCGATGGCGCTACGTTTATCGGGCCTACAATTCTCAATTATTTGTAGGCCGGATAAGGCGTAAGCCGCATCCGGCACTGAGTATTACTGTTCGGTACTTGGCGTATTAATCATTCGGTTCAGCCATGGCACCATAATTGCCATTACGACCGTTACCGCCAGCGTCACCAGGCCTATCTTACTGAAGACATTGGTATAGATAGGCAGCGTTTGCAGCGGGTCGGTGATGTTTTCCGGTACTGCGGTGAACGTCGCGACATAACCCCCCATCAGGAAAGCGGCTGCCTGGGTCAGGAACCACATCCCAAGAATGAAGCCCATCAGGTGCTGCGGTACCAGCGCGGCGACCATCGCCAGTCCCAGGGCGCTTATCAGCAGTTCACCCAGACTCTGGAACAGATACACCAACACGATAAACCACGGCGACGTCAGTCCCTGCGCATCGGCAAACCACATTCCGGCAGCAGCAGCGGTCAGGAAGCCCAGCGAACACAGGAACATACCGAGTGTAAACTTCATCGGCATGGTCAGGTCTTTGCCTTTGTTTCCCAGACGGGTATAAATTGCGGCCAGCACCGGACTTGCCAGTACCACCCAGAACGGGTTCAGCGCCTGGAAGCTTACCGGGTTGATTGCGAAACCAAGAATTTCATGGTGCACGTTATTGATAGCAAAGAAGTTAAGTGACGTAGGCATCTGTGCGTACAGTACATAGAACACGACCGCTTCCAGCATCAGGATAAAGGCCACGAACATCTTGTTGCGCCCGGTTTTATCCAGTTTGAAGGCCTGACGGAAGAAAATGATCGTCACGGCAATCGACAGAACGATCAGCACCAGGTTGGCAATCTTCACGTTGTGCATCAGCCAGGCGCAGATAAATATCGTCACTACCGTACCGGCCAGCACGCAGAATAGATTACGGAAATTCAGCGGCTTATGATCTGGCTCAGAACCGATATTCTTCACCATCCCACGGCAGGCAAAGTAGACCAGCAGTGCGACGATAAGCCCGGCCCCGCACAGGTTGTAGGTCACCGCGTAGCCAAACTTATCGGCAATCACCGGCGCCAGCGACAGCGACAGCAGCGAACCGATGTTAATCGACATATAAAACAGGGTGAAAGCGCCATCCAGTCGGGCGTCTTTCGGTGGATAGCATTTTGACAGCAGGCTTGCCGGGTTGGCTTTAAACAGCCCGTTACCCACGGCAATGGTACCCAAAGCAATAAAGATCAGATCGGGCTTGAGTAGCGACATCCCGGTCATGAAGTAGCCGATCGCCAGCACAATCGCACCGAGTACCAGCGTGCGCTTGGTCCCTAACAGGTGGTCGCCGACGTAGCCGCCGATCGAGATCAGGCCGTAGACCAGTGCGGCAAAAGCACCAAAGGTGACGAATGCCTGTTCCTGAGAAAAACCGAGTTGCTTAACAAAAAATACCGCCAGGATGCCCTGAACGCCGTAATAGCCAAATCGTTCCCATAATTCCACAAAGAAGATCATGAAGAACGGACGAGGTTGCTGCAGCAAGCCCGTAGGTGCAGTTTTATTCATATTCCATCGCCTTTCAAAGCCATCCCGAAAAGTATGAACGCGTATGCTTAAACGCGCCGAAAAAGTCTTGTTTTGTTATAGACTGCGGCGATTAGCCGTGCGGGTAGAGTATTATACAGATAGTTTTCGATCCAATTAGTTGATCACACTAATTATGATTTATTTGTTGGGTTGATGTACTAATTGTGTCCGGATGATAAAAACAAAAACGCCCGCGCGAGCGGGCGTTTACAGGCTTTACTGTTTGCAGCGGGCCGGGTTATCTCCCGGCGGCAAGCATTTTATGCTTCTTCGTCGTCACGTAACGGAACAATCAGCATGTCGACGTGGACGGTGTTGATCAGTTGACGTGCGGAGGACATCAGTTTGCTCCAGAAATCCTGGTGGTGACCACAAACGACCAGATCCATGTCGTATTTTTTGATGGCATCAACCAGAACCTGGCCCAGGTCGCCGCTACCGCTCAGGGTTTCGGTGATAGGGTAGCCTGCGCTGGTGGACAGCTCGGTTAACGCGTGGTGGGTTTCTTCAGAAATACGTTTCTGCATGTCGCCCAGATTCACGTCGATTAGCCCGGTGTACAGGTCGGAATAGTTTACGTCAACGTGGATAAGGGAGACTTTAGCATTGTAAGGCCGCGCCATGGAGACCGCTTTTTCAACCAGAACTTTGCTTTCCGGAGAAAGATCAACCGCGATAAGAATGTGTTTATAAGCCATAGTGTTACTCCTTCCATAAGTTGTCGATGACTAGCCTGCTGGCGTTTATCTGCCGCCGCGTCATTCGCGTCCTGCGAACCTTATGCGCGGGGCTAGCCCAGTCGTAAAAACGTATCATATAAGGACTATCCTTACATTATAGCGACCAGGATAATCCGTCAATCCGCCTTGCTTGCCAAGCAGTTAAACAAATTTTTTAGTTAATTGCATTGATAGCGATTAACCTTCTGGCAAAAAAATTAACTAATCTCCTACACTATTTAGAGAGGCGCTCGGATGCGTGATACTAACACGAGCGGTTTCGGTAGCACTCTTCACTGAATGATTGGTAGGGTATCGGGGAGCGGTAGTCCCGGAAAGGAGTTCCGTGGGCGGGTCGCCGGGGAGGAGATATGATAAGCACCATTGCGTTGTTCTGGGCTTTGTGTGTCGTTTGCATTGTTAATATGGCGCGCTATTTTTCTTCGTTACGCGCACTGTTAGTGGTACTTCGTGGTTGCGATCCATTACTTTACCAGTATGTCGATGGTGGGGGATTTTTTACCTCGCATGGGCAACCCAACAAGCAGATGCGTCTGGTGTGGTATATCTACGCTCAGCGTTACCGCGATCATCATGATGATGAATTTATACGCCGCTGTGAGCGGGTTCGCGGTCAGTTCATTCTTACCAGCGCGTTATGCGGACTGGTGCTTATCAGCATGGTTGCGCTGATTATCTGGCACTGATTACCAACAACGGATACAAAAAAAGCGGGTCAGTTTCCTGACCCGCTTTTTTACCGTGCATCCGCTTAGATAAGCTTCAGGGAGAGCCAGTACAGCACCCCGGAAAGAATAATCGCCGCCGGCAGGGTGAAGACCCAGGCCATCAGAATGCTGGTTACCGTTTTACGCTGCAAACCGCCGCCATCAACAACCATCGTTCCCGCAACGGAAGAGGAAAGAACGTGGGTGGTGGAAACGGGCATACCGGTGTAGCTGGCGAGACCGATAGAGACTGCGGCAGTCATCTGCGCCGACATCCCCTGGGCATAGGTCATGCCTTTCTTACCGATTTTCTCGCCGATGGTGGTGGCTACGCGACGCCAGCCGATCATCGTACCAATACCCAGCGCCAGTGCGACGGCCATAATGATCCAGATAGGCGCGTACTCAATGGTGCTCAGCATGTCAGCTTTCAGTTTCTTCAGCAGACGCTGATCGTCAGCGCTTACGCCAGGCAATTTCACCACTTTATCCGTGGTATCAGAGATACACAGCATAATACGGCGCAGCTGGCCACGCTGTTCAACGCTTAACTTGTCGTAGGTTTCCAGATTCGCCAGCATACCTTTCGCACGCTCAAGCGCGTTGATGGTATTCGCCGGGTGGCAATGGAACTCTGTCGATGCCGTTGTGACCGTTTCCGTCGGGGACGGAATCAGCTGGTCAACGCCAGTCGCCTGCTTGAGCAGGTCCGGGCGTTGCTGGAAGAAGACTTCGACGTTATTGATAGCATCGCGGGTACGGGTAATTTCGTAACCGGAAGCATTCATATTCACTACGAAGCCCGCAGGCGCTACGCCAATCAGCACCAGCATCACCAGACCAATGCCTTTCTGACCATCGTTCGCGCCGTGAGAAAACGCCACGCCGATAGCGGAGAGGATCAGGGCAATACGCGTCCAGAACGGCGGCTTTTTCTTGCCGTCTTTCTTTTCACGTTCTGCCGGGGTCAGGTGGATACGGGCACGTTTTTTCGTACCGCTCCAGTAGCGACGCAGAATGAAAATAAGACCGCCAGCAACCACCAGGCCGACAATCGGCGAGATGATAAGCGAGGCAAAAATCCCCATCACTTTCGGGATGTTAAGTGCGTCCACCACCGAGGTGCCGTTCATCAACGCATTGGTTAAACCAATACCGATAATCGCGCCAATCAGCGTGTGGGAGCTGGATGCAGGTAAACCAAAGTACCAGGTACCCAGGTTCCAGATAATTGCCGCCAGTAGCATGGAGAACACCATGGCGAGGCCATGTGATGATCCCATATTTAGCAGCAGATCCGTTGGCAGCATATGCACGATGGCATACGCTACGCTGAGACCACCCAGCAAAACACCAAAGAAGTTGAACAACGCAGCCATGACCACCGCCAATTGCGAACGCATTGCACGGGTATAGATCACGGTTGCGACAGCATTGGCTGTGTCATGGAAGCCGTTAATTGCTTCATAGAACAGCACGAAAGCCAGAGCAAGCAATAGTAAAAGCCCGGTATGTAAATCCAGGCCAGCAAACAAATGTAGCATAGGACGTTACGCCATTTTGAGGACATGAACGCGGCGCATTATCAGTGACTTTGGCGGCGCGGGCAAAGTGAAATATAGAGTTTTTTTGATTTGTCTCCTGCTTTGTTTTACACCACTAAAGAATTATCCTATATATTTCAGATAAATACCCTTTATCGGTAGTTTGGCGCTGGTGCGACCACTGAGGAATCTTTACAATTCACCTCCGCTTTTTAGAGAGGATCGCAACGTGGAAAGGTTTGATACCGTTATTATAGGCGCTGGCGCAGCGGGTATGTTTTGTGCCGCGCAGGCAGGACAAGCAGGTAGTCGTGTGCTGCTGATTGATAATGGTAAAAAGCCGGGACGCAAGATCCTCATGTCTGGCGGGGGCCGCTGCAACTTTACCAACCTTTATGTCGAACCTGCCGCGTATTTGAGTCAAAACCCGCATTTTTGCAAATCGGCGCTGGCGCGTTACACCCAATGGGATTTTATCGATCTGGTGGGCAAGCACGGTATCGCCTGGCACGAAAAAACGTTGGGTCAGCTGTTCTGCGACGATTCTGCCCAGCAAATTGTCGATATGCTGGTGGACGAGTGTGAAAAAGGTAACGTAACTATGCGGTTACGGAGCGAAGTCCTCAGCGTTGAGCGGGAGGGTGAAGATTTCATCCTGGCGCTGAACGGCATGACTGTCGGCACGAAAAAACTGGTTATCGCCTCTGGTGGTCTTTCGATGCCGGGTCTGGGCGCGACGCCGTTTGGCTATAAAATTGCCGAACAATTCGGTCTGAACGTGTTGCCGACGCGCGCAGGTCTGGTGCCCTTTACTTTGCACAAGCCGCTGCTGGAGCAGCTTCAGGTGCTCTCTGGCGTATCCGTTTCCTCCGTTATCACCGCCGAGGACGGTACGGTCTTTCGTGAAAACCTGCTCTTTACGCATCGCGGGCTTTCTGGTCCGGCCGTGCTGCAGATTTCCAGTTTTTGGCAGCCAGGTGAATTTGTCAGCATTAATTTGTTGCCGGATGTTGACCTTGCGAGCTTCCTTGATGAACAGCGCAGCGCCCACCCTAATCAGAGCTTAAAGAATACGCTTGCTATGCAGTTGCCAAAACGCCTGGTGGAATGTTTACAGCAGTTAGGGCAAATCCCGGATGTCTCGCTGAAACAACTGAACGTGCGCGATCAGCAAACGCTGGTGGAGACCCTGACCGAATGGCGGGTGCAGCCGAACGGTACGGAAGGGTATCGTACCGCTGAAGTCACGCTGGGCGGCGTGGATACCAACGAGCTGTCATCGCGCACAATGGAAGCCCGCAAAGTGCCAGGACTCTATTTTATCGGTGAAGTGATGGACGTCACCGGCTGGCTGGGTGGATACAACTTCCAGTGGGCATGGTCGAGCGCCTGGGCGTGCGCGCAGGATTTGATCGAAAAAAACTAACTTAATACCTCCGACGCAGGTGGCGGGTATAAACGCCTGCCACCTAACTTTTCTGAAATGCTTGATTAACAATTGTGCTACATATCACAAAATCAAAGCCAGCTTAAAAAGTCGCTTTGACACGCTTTGCCTTACCTTCTAGAGTGGAAAAATACAGATTTTAGATAAGAGACTATCTGTGAAATTAAGATGGTCTCTTATTGCATTTTTTTAGCTAATGGCGACCTTCTTCCGAATATTATGAAGGGGAAAGCCATGTCCGCATGCTCATTCTCAAATCCGATAAAAATCCGTGGCGTTGATGACGTTATCAATTGCATCGACTCTCGCGGAAAAATAAGTGGCAGAGCCGGTGTTATTTGGTGGTTGGCATTAGGCGGCCTGTTCCTTGATGCTTTTTCAAATTCAGCTCTGAGTGCTGGATTAAATCCAATGACCCGCAATTTAAATCTGAGCGCAACTGAAGTTGCGTTACTTACCTCATTTTCATCGTGGGTTGCCATATTATTTAATCCCATTGGCGGCTGGATTGCCGATCGCTGGGGGCGTGTACCACCGCTGATTATCGCCAAAATAATGGCGGTGATTGGTGCGCTGTTGGTGATGTCATCCTCCAGTTTCAGCACCATAATCGTGGGCCGTTTCTTTGTTGGCGTGTCTTACGGGATGGATTTTGCCGTGGCCATGGCGATGCTTGCAGAGTTCACGCCAGTGAAACTAAAAAGCCGTTTAAACACCTGGCAAGGGGTCTGGTATGTTGCGGTTTGTTTAAATCTGGCATTAGCGCTGATGTTTTATTCCTGGGATGTTGGGGATGCTATCTGGCGTTATTCTATTGCCGTGACAGCGTTATGTGGACTCATCGTACTTTTTTTCCAGTTCCGTTATTTAGTAGAAAGTCCGGTATGGTTGGCGAGAAAATCACGGCTTTCTGATGCTGTGATCGCTATGAATAAAATATACGGTGATAATTTTATTCTGGCGCCAAAAGCGGAGCAAAAACCTGTCATTGGGCAAGCAGAAAAAGGGGCGAGAAATGTACTGCTAATATTCCGTGGCGTATATTTACCGCGTACGATTCTGGCTTCTACGGTTCAGATCTGCCAGTCAATCCAGTATTTTGGCGTCGGCTGGTATTTGCCGGTTATTAGTGCCGCGATGTTCGGTAAAAACTTTGTGTACGCAACCTTGTGTTCACTATTTTTTAACGTATTTGGTATTGTTGGCGGTTTCTTGTCTCCTGCAATCGGTCGTCGTTTGGGCTTGCGCCGCTCTTCGGCGATCGGTTTTGCCGTGGCTTTTCTCGTACTGCTCACGCTGGGACTGTTCAGCGACAGTATGCCGCTGTGGGCCTCTTTGCTGGTCCCCGCGTTGTTTATTCTTTGTCACTCAGGTGGACCCGGTGCAAACGGGAAAAGCCTTTCATCCCTCTCTTTTCGCAGTGAACTGCGGGCAGGCGCAAATGGCGTGGTCGGTGCGCTCGGGGCAATAGGTGCGGCGCTCGGTCTGTTTATCTTCCCCGTTTTCCGTGATCTCTACGGCCTGCAAACGACCTTCCTGATCATGTCCGCCGTGCCGTTGTTCGCCAGCATCGTCTGTTTTGTGATCCCATGGGATCCCACTCGCACCACGATTCAGCCGGATAACGAGCCTGGCGCCCCGCAGTTCGAATCATCCCATTCATCCTATCCCGAGTCGATGGCCCCAGAATCAAACAGGAGTACGAAATGATTGAATATGAAGATGTCATTCTGGCTATTGATGAAGGTACATCTGGTACGCGTGCGGCAGTGGTGAGGCGAAATAGCCAGGTCCACTGCCTTGAATACCAACCGCTTCAGGTCAGTAGCCAGCGCCATGGCGTTGTTGAACAAGATGCTGATGAAATTTTGCAGGCCACTATTGCGGTATGTCGTACAGCGATTGCTAATGCGCAGCACAGCAAGATGCGTATTGTGGCGCTGGCGATTGCGACGCAACGTTCAACGGCGGTGCTCTGGGATGCAGACACTGGCAAGGCGCTGGCACCTGCGATGGTCTGGCAGGATGCACGTTTTACGGATGAGCTGGCGCAACTGGCTCCCGAATGGGATACGAAACTGCTGCCAGTAATTGGACGACCGGTTGGGATACGTTCACCTTACCTCTGGGCGTCATACCATATCGCCAATACACCGGCAGTGAAGAGGGCGCACCAGGCAGGAACACTGGTTTTTGGCACCGTTGACAGTTGGTTGCTCTGGCATCTGGCGGAAGAAAAAAAATGTGTCACCACCCCCACCAACGCCACCTCTGCGGGCGCGTATTGCCTCAACGAGCATCAGTACCATTTGCCATGGCTGCAGACCCTGAAGTTCCCGACGTCATTGCTGCCTGAATTGCACGATGATACCGATGATTTTGGCTCTACACGTGAAGATATCCTCGGGATCAGCGTCCCGATCCGGGCTTGCGCCGGGGATCAGTTTGCGGGGGCTATTGGGCTGGGTTGCACTGAGCGCGGGCAGGCGTTGTGTATGCATGGGACCGGCAGCTTTGTTGATTTAATGATGGGGCCGACGGTGCCGACATTGAAAAAAAGTTGTGAAAGTACGCTCACCATGACCGCGCGCCGACAAAAAGGACGCTCACACTTCTCTGTAGAAACATTCGTCCCGACGACCGGGTCGGCCCTGAACTGGGTGTGCGAAAAGCTGCGTTGGTTCGACTCACCCGAGCAAATCAGCGAGCTGGCTGCGCAGACCAATGATTCTGGCGGCGTGAGTTTCATTCCAGCATTAACGGGGCTGCGTGTTCCTCATTTGCAGCCGCATGCCCGCGCCTCGCTTAACGGTATTTCAATCTCGACCACGCGTCCGCAGGTGGCCTACGCCATTCTGGAAGGCATTGCGCATTCGGTAGCCGCCTGTATGCGCGCGAATGAAGCGGCAACCGGCATCGCAACGCAAGAGCTGGTGGTAGGCGGCGGGTTGTCCAATAGCGACACGTTATTGCAAATCCAGGCCGATGTTAGCGGGATCCCCGTACGACGGATGGCCGAAACGGCGAGGGCCAGCTTACGCGGCGCGGCGTTTCTGGCGGGAGCCGATGGGCTGCTGTGGGATTCGTTGTCTGATGCCTGCGCCACGCTGAAAACGGCGCGTCTGTTTGAACCCAAAATCAGTCATGACCTTCGCGAACAAAAAATCAACCGCTGGGAGATGCGTATTGCGCTCGAAATGGAAACCGCCAGCAGCCTCACTACCGCTAATCAGGAGCACGCCGACTCATGAAGTTTTTCCCTTCGCGAAAGCCAAACAAAACACGCAGTGATATGTACGGCGCCGAGCCGTTGCGTCTTCAGCGTCCTGAGCAACTGGACCGGCTGGAAAGCGAAACCTACGACATTCTGATTGTCGGCGGCGGAGTGACGGGAGCCTATGCGGCGCTGGATGCCAGCCTGCGCGGCTATCGGGTGGCGTTAATTGAGAAGAGTGATTTTGCCTCGGGGACGTCATCGAAGTCATCAAAAATGGTGCACGGCGGCCTGCGTTACATCGAGCAAGGGAACCTCGGACTGGTACGTCATTCTTTGCTCGAACGCCAGCGCATGCGCCGCAATGCTCGCCATCTGGTGCAGCGGCTGCCCTTTTTATTTCCGGTACTCGATAAGAATGGCGTGTTTGATAAACGCATGTCCTCTGCGTTTGAAAGTCTGCTCTGGACCTACGATCTCGCCGGGGGATGGCGGGAAGGTATTCTTCACCAAAAATTAACTCCGGCGGAAGTGTTATCGCACTGCCCAACGCTGAAAGAAGAGCAGCTCTCCGGTGGCTTTATGTATTTCGATGCCCGCGTTGATGACGCCAGGTTAACGCTTGCCCTGGTACGGACGGCGGCGTTTCATGGGGCGACGGTGACAAATCATGCCGAAGTCATCGAAACCACACGCGACCAGCATGGCAAGGTCAATGGGGGCATCGTGTATGCCGATGGCAGGGAAATCCGGGTCAAAGCGCGGGTGGTCATTATGGCGACGGGCGTCTGGTTGCGTGACTGGAGTGGGCTGAAAAAAGGGGAATCATCGCCGCTGAATATCCGTCCGGCGAAGGGGGTTCATGTCGCCATCCCGTGGATGAAAATTCGCAATGATTGCACGGTGACCATTCCGGTGGCCGGACGCAGTCGGCGCGCGACCATCACGCGCTGGGGCAACGTCTCCTATCTGGGCACTACGGATGAAGACTATCAGGGCGATTTGAACGATGTTCACTGCAATCGCACTGAACTGGACTTTCTGCTGGAAGGCGCAAACTCGGCGCTGAAAACGGATCTGCGCCCGGAAGATGTGGTGGGAAGTATCGCTGGTTGCCGCCCGCTTGTCGGTAGCGCGGGCGGCAAAACCGTTGAGATGAAGCGTAACCATGAGATCAGGGTTGCAGCGGACGGACTGATTACCATTGTCGGCGGCAAACTGACGACATCACGCCACATGGCGGAAGAAACCATTGATGCGGCCAGCAAAATACTGGGCCGTAAAAAAGCCTGCTCAACGAAAACTGCGTATTTGCTGGGCGCGGCTGGCTATGACCCACAGGCCATTCTGGCCTCTGGCGGCCTGTCTGCGCATCTGGGCGAGCGCTATGGCACCGAAGCGCATTTTGTCAGTGACATTATTCAGGCCGATCCCTCGCTGGTTAAACCTATTGTGGAAGGGCTTCCCTACACCGAAGCGGAAGTGGTGTATGCCGTACGCCATGAGCTTGCCAGCACCGTTGATGATGTGCTGTCGCGTCGAATTCGCGCGCGTCTGATGGCACGCGATGCGTCAGCCACTGCCGCTGAACGCGTTGGGGAAATACTGCAACAAGAACTCCGGTTACAGCCTGAACAGGTGGCAAAACAGGTAGCCAGCTATCAGGCCGCAATTAAACATGAAAAATCAATGCTTATGGGGACATCAGAATGATCAGTAAAGAAGCGATTAAACGTGGTTATAACCGTGGAAACTATACCATTGGCGCACATACTCGCCCCGCATGGGCAACGGATATCACCTGCAGCAATGGCGCAAAAGGAATGCAGGTAGATCCCGTTGCGGTTAGCGAAGCGACGTGTGACCGGCTGCGGGCGATTGCTGATGAGGTGCTGACGTCGGAGTCCGATGTGATTACCTGGACCCGCGACTGGTGGGCCGGTTCAATGATTGCGGAAACCCAGGGCGCGCCTGCCACCTCAAAAGGCGTGATTGTACGCGTTTCTACCGTAGAACAGATTCAGGACGTAATGCGCCTCGCCAGTGAATCCGCTATTCCGGTTACAGTTTCTGCCGGGCGAAGTAACGTTACCGGAGCCGCATTGCCGCTGCGCGGGGGGATTGTGCTCGACGTTTGCGAACTCAACAAATTGCTCGATTTTGACCCACAAAGCCAGATTGTTGAGGTAGAAGCCGGCATGTTTGGCGATATTTTCGAGCAAACTATTCAAAAAGAGTATGGCATGACCATGGGGCACTGGCCGTCATCGTTTGGGATCAGTACTGTCGGCGGTTGGGTTGCCTGTCGCGGTGCGGGACAGCTATCTACACGCTACGGAAAAATTGAAGATATGGTTTTTGGCATGGATGTGGTGCTGGCTGATGGGCGCTTAATCACCGTTGGCGGTTATGCCCGCAGCGCTATCGGACCTGATTTACAGCAAATGTTTATCGGTTCGGAAGGCACGCTGGGCGTGATAGTACGTGTGCGTTTGAAGCTACATCGTCTGCCGGATTATGGCCGTGCCATCGCCTGGGGCTTTTCCAGTTTTGCCAGTGGGCTGGAGGCGTGTCGTGAAATCTTACAGCATGGCGCTAATCCAGCGGCACTGCGCTTGTACGATAACCTGGAAAGCGGCGTGCAGTTTGGCCTGCCCGAGACCAATGTCCTGTTGATTGCGGATGAGGGAGAACCTGACATTGTCGACGCGGTGTTGGCGATCAGTGAACGTATTTGTCAGCAGAGCGGAGAAGAACTTGACGGTGAATCCATCTTTGAGCGCTGGCTGGATACCCGTTATCTGACGGGAAAAAGCGCCGAAGGCTTTAAGAAAAGCCCCGGCCTGGTGGCGGATACGCTGGAAATGGTGGGGCGTTGGCGCGATCTCAGCGCGGTTTATGATGATGTGGTGGCTGCGATTAACGCCGTACCGGGCACGCTGGCGGGGTCTGCGCATCAGTCCCATGCCTACGTCGACGGCGCATGTCTTTACTTCTCACTGCGTGGCGATGTGCCCGTCGAGCAGCGTGCGGCCTGGTATCGTGCGGCATGGGACGCGGCAAATGCGGTGCTGATTAAACACAATACTTCCCTTAGCCATCACCATGGCGTCGGGCTACTCCGTTCCCCCTACATGCAGGCTTCTTTAGGCGAATCGCTGTCGGTTCTGGCTGATATTAAAAAAGCGCTGGATCCGCAGAATATCCTTAACCCGGGCAAGCTGGGCTTAAGCGCCCAGCTTCACGCACATCAGGCAGGTCAATCATGATAAAAAACCTTGGCGTGCTTCTGGCACGCCAGCCCGTCATCATGGCGATTTACGGTATTGAGCAACTGAAAACCGCACTGTCCAGCAAAGCTGAAGTCTGCATTATTGCCAATATCGATCTGATCAAGCTTCAGCCGGTGATCGAACTGCTCTCGAAGGCGGGAAAGTACGTCATCGTGAATATCGACAGTTGTAATGGGCTGTCTCAGGATAAAGGCGGCATTGATTATGTGGCCGAAACGGGGGCGATGGGGTTGCTTTCCACGCGTCTGCAAACCGTACAGCGCGCGAAAAAATGCGGGCTGATCACCATGCAGAAAATCTTCGTCACCGACCGCTCCACCTGGCTACGCAGCCTCAAAGCCGTGGAGCAAAGCGAACCCGATTATGTGCAACTGATGCCTGCACAGATGCTGCCGTTGCTGCCGCAGGCCGATCGTAATGTGTTGCCGCCGATTGTGGCCTCCGGGTTTGTCTGCAATGAGGAACATGCCCGGACGGCGCTGTTGCACGGCGCGATAGCTGTATCAAGCAGCGACAGCGCGTTATGGGATGTGAATTTGCTACGTTAAACCACCGGGAGCCAAAAATGGAAAACACGCAGCTGTTTGTCGTTGCACATTATTTTGCCCAACCGACGATGGGTGACAAGGTTAACGACGCGCTCAGAATACTGGCAGGGGCAACGCGTCAGGAGCCTGAAAATATATCGTATGAGTTTTTCCGCTCCACGGAAGATGGCGATCGCTTTGTGATTCTTGAAACTTATCGTTGTGCAGAGGGGCTGGAACTTCACCGGCAAACGGAACATTTCCAACGTATTGGCACTGGCATTATTGCCCCGATGCTGGCGCGTAAAGAGGTGAAAAGCTTTCACATTCATCCCGATGAACCGCATTGCTAAAAGCTGTCCATTTTCACTGCAAGGAATACCTCAATGAACAAAGTCATGAAGGATTTTGCGTTTACCACGGTAGCGGAAATCATCGTCGAGTGGGCGGGGGCGTCACGGTTAGGAGAGATCCTTCAGCAACGGTTTAGCGCACGTCGTGTATTGCTGGTGACCGATCCCGGTCTGGTCAAGGCTGGGGTTTTGCCGCCGGTTCTGCACAGTCTGCGCAACGCAGGGTTTCAGGTGACGCTGTATGATCGGGTCCAACCCGATCCACACGAGCGCCTCGTTCGCGAAGCTTTACAGGTTGCACGCGATGGTAACTGCGAAATGGTTATTGGTCTGGGCGGCGGCTCCTCGCTCGATGTCGCAAAGCTGGTGGCTGTATTAATCAACTCTGAACAAGACCTGCCGGAGCTTTACGGCATCGACAAGGTCGCCGGGAAACGTCTACCGCTGGTTAACATTCCCACCACCGCCGGCACCGGGTCTGAAGTCACCAATATTGCAATTTTGACGACCAACGATGACAGCAAAATGGGCATTGTCTCCCCGCAACTGTATGGTGATTTGGTGCTGTTGGATGCACAACTGACCCTCGGACTTCCTCCTGTCCATACTGCCGCCGCCGGGATAGATGCGATGGTGCATGCGATTGAGGCCTATACCGGCAAGCATAAGAAAAACCCACTCTCGGACGCGCTGGCCCGCGAAGCGTTACGTTTAATCAGTCGCCATCTGGTGACCGCATGTCGTGACGGGCACAACCGTGAAGCGCGAGAAAATGTGCTGCTGGGCGCGATGCTGGCAGGACAGGCTTTCGCTAACTCTCCGGTGGCGGCGGTGCATGCGCTGGCTTATCCTTTGGGTGCCAGACACCATATCCCGCACGGCTTGTCGAATGCGCTAATGTTGGTTCCGGTGCTGCAGTTTAACGTGGCGGTAACGGCCCCACTTTATGCCGAGCTGGCTCCCGTCATTGGGGCGCAGGTGACAGGAAACGTGGATATCGATGCCCAGTCGTTTATTGCCGGGATGGTAAGCATTATTGCGGCAACCGGGGCGCCCAACAGGCTGCGTGACGTTGGTGTTCCCGCAGACGGTCTGGCGATATTGGCGCAGGATGCCATGCAGCAGACCCGCTTGCTGGGCAATAATCCCGTTACGCTTAATGAAGATGATGCGTTGCGGCTTTACCAGCAGGCTTATTAAACCCTGAACGTGTCCGGTGAGTGGATCACCAGACACGCTTTGTCGGCGGCGATATCCCCACTACAACCGAATAGACATATTGAATCCAGGTGTTAGTATTCAATAGACAGCAGTTATGAGTATGCGTGTTTCATTTCCGGCCAGGAACGCTGATGATGACAACATTACTACCCGATTTCACAGCATTTTCGTCATTCACTTCCTTCGCGGCGCGCGTTGCCTTAACGCCTGCTCGCTCAATGGCCATTGTTTTTCATTCCTTCTCATCCCGGATGGAATCTCCCGCTGAATAGCTGTTCAGTGGGCTTTGTGACACGCAACGTTTGATAACAGGGATTACGGCGGGTCGAATATGGATAAGTTTAAGCGTCATCTGATGTGGTGGGGAGCGGGTGTTCTTGTGGCGGTGGCCGCGATAGCCTGGTGGATGCTGCGCCCTGCGGGAATACCGGAGGGGTTTGCAGCCAGCAACGGCAGAATTGAAGCCACCGAAGTGGATATTGCCACTAAGATTGCCGGGCGTATTGATACCATCCTCGTTGCGGAAGGGCAGTTTGTCCGTCAGGGCGAGGTGCTGGCGAAAATGGATACCCGCGTGCTGCAGGAACAGCGGCTGGAGGCGATCGCGCAAATCAAAGAAGCCGAAAGTGCGGTGGCGGCGGCGCGAGCGTTGCTGGAACAGCGGCAAAGTGAAATGCGCGCCGCGCAGTCGGTGGTAAAACAGCGTGAGGCGGAACTGCAGTCGGTCTCTAAACGTCATGTGCGTTCCCGTTCGCTATCCCAGCGAGGGGCGGTGTCCGAGCAACAACTGGATGACGATCGGGCCGCGGCGGAAAGTGCACGTGCCGCGCTGGAGTCGGCAAAGGCGCAGGTCTCTGCGGCCAAAGCGGCAATTGAAGCCGCTCGTACCAGCATCATTCAGGCGCAGACCCGCGTAGAAGCCGCACAGGCTACCGAACGTCGCATTGCCGCTGATATTGATGACAGTGAGCTGAAAGCTCCGCGCGATGGTCGCGTACAGTATCGCGTAGCCGAACCGGGCGAAGTGCTTTCCGCGGGTGGGCGTGTGCTGAATATGGTCGATCTCAGCGATGTCTACATGACGTTCTTCTTACCTACCGAACAGGCTGGCTTACTGAAGATTGGCGGCGAAGCGCGACTGGTGCTGGACGCCGCGCCGGATCTGCGTATTCCGGCGACCATCAGCTTTGTGGCCAGCGTCGCGCAGTTCACGCCGAAAACGGTGGAAACCAGTGATGAACGGCTGAAGCTGATGTTCCGCGTCAAAGCGCGTATCCCGCCAGAGCTGTTGCAGCAGCACCTCGAGTACGTGAAAACCGGTCTGCCGGGCATGGCGTGGGTGCGTGTCGATGAAAATCGCGCCTGGCCTGAGGATCTGATGGTGAGGTTGCCGCAATGACGCATCTGGCGCTGGTTCCCGTTCCTCCCGTGGCGCACCTTGACGGCGTGAGTCAGCATTACGGGAAAACGGTCGCGCTGAACAATATCACGCTGGATATTCCCGCCCGTTGCATGGTGGGGTTGATTGGTCCGGATGGCGTTGGGAAATCGAGCTTGTTGTCGCTCATCTCCGGCGCGCGGGTCATTGAACACGGCAACGTGATGGTGCTGGGCGGCGATATGCACGACCCGCAGCACCGCCGGGATGTCTGCCCGCGCATTGCCTGGATGCCGCAGGGGCTGGGGAAAAACCTGTATCACACGCTATCGGTGTATGAGAACGTCGATTTCTTTGCCCGCCTGTTTGGTCATGATAAAGCGGAGCGCGAAGCGCGGATTACCGAGCTGCTGAATAGTACCGGCCTGGCGCCGTTTCGCGATCGTCCTGCCGGGAAACTCTCGGGGGGGATGAAACAAAAGCTGGGGTTGTGCTGCGCGTTGATCCACGACCCGGAGCTATTAATTCTCGATGAACCCACCACCGGGGTCGACCCCCTGTCCCGCGCTCAGTTCTGGGATCTGATTGACAGTATTCGCCAGCGCCAGACCAACATGAGCGTACTGGTTGCGACCGCCTACATGGAAGAAGCCGAGCGCTTCGACTGGCTGGTGGCGATGAACGCCGGGGAGGTGTTAGCCACTGGGAGCGCACAACAGCTACGTGAACAAACCGCCAGCGACACGCTGGAGCAGGCGTTTATCGCGCTGTTACCCGAAGCCCAGCGTCAGGCACACAAACCGGTGGTGATCCCGCCGTATCACGCTGAGCGGGAAGAGATTGCCATTGAGGCGAAAGATTTGACCATGCGCTTCGGCAAGTTCGTCGCCGTTGACCACGTTAACTTTCGCATTCCGCGCGGGGAAATCTTCGGTTTTCTCGGCTCCAATGGCTGCGGCAAATCTACCACCATGAAGATGC
Source organism: Citrobacter sp. wls714 (assembly GCF_005281025.1). Taxonomy (NCBI): domain Bacteria; kingdom Pseudomonadati; phylum Pseudomonadota; class Gammaproteobacteria; order Enterobacterales; family Enterobacteriaceae; genus Citrobacter; species Citrobacter sp. wls714. The sequence goes on from NZ_SZWZ01000092.1 coordinate 118,559, forward strand.
TCACCGGACTGCTGCCCGCAAGCGAAGGCGAGGCATGGCTGTTTGGGCAAGCGGTTGACCCGAAGAATATCGATACCCGCCGCCGGGTAGGCTATATGTCACAGGCGTTTTCGCTCTACAGCGAGCTGACCGTGCGGCAAAACCTCGAACTCCACGCGCGGCTGTTCCATATCCCCGAGGCAGAAATCCCTCAACGCGTACAAGAGATGAGCGAGCGCTTTAGCCTGGCCGATGTCGAAGACGCGTTGCCCGGCGCTCTGCCGTTGGGGATCCGTCAACGCCTGTCGCTGGCGGTGGCAGTGATTCATCGCCCGGAAATGCTCATCCTTGATGAGCCGACCTCCGGGGTCGATCCGGTGGCGAGGGACATGTTCTGGCAACTGATGGTTGATCTGTCGCGGCAGGATAAAGTGACCATTTTTATCTCCACCCACTTTATGAACGAAGCGGAGCGCTGCGATCGCATGTCGCTGATGCATGCCGGAAAAGTGCTGGCCAGCGGCACGCCGCAGGAACTGGTGAAGCAACGCGGTGCCGCCAGTCTGGAAGAGGCGTTTATCTCCTGGTTACAGGAAGCGGCTGGTCCGGCGCCGGAGACTACGCTTTCGCAAGCGGATACGCCGGTGGTGCATGAAAATAATCAGCCGCTACGCCAGGGCTTTAGCCTGCGGCGTTTGTTCAGCTACAGTCGGCGTGAAGCGTTGGAATTGCGGCGCGATCCGGTGCGCTCCACGCTGGCGCTGATGGGGACGGTGATCCTGATGCTGATTATGGGCTACGGCATCAGTATGGATGTGGAAAACCTGCGTTTTTCGGTGCTCGATCGTGACCAGACCGTCAGCAGCCAGGCGTGGACGTTGAATCTGGCAGGGTCGCGCTATTTTATCGAGCAGCCGCCGCTCACCAGTTATGACGAACTGGACAAACGGATGCGTTCGGGCGAGGTGGCAGTAGCCATTGAAATCCCGCCCAATTTTGGCCGCGATATCGCGCGTGGAACGCCGGTGAAGATTGGCGTCTGGGTTGATGGGGCGATGCCGAGCCGCGCAGAAACGGTCAGAGGCTATGTACAGGCGATGCACCAGACTTGGCTGCAGGATGTGATGGCCCGTCAGCCCAATGCCAGCGGGCAAAACGGGCTGATGACCATCGAGACGCGCTATCGTTACAACCCAGATGTGAAGAGCCTGCCGGCGATTGTTCCGGCGGTCATCCCGCTGCTGTTGATGATGATTCCTTCCATGCTCAGCGCACTCAGTGTGGTGCGCGAAAAAGAGCTGGGGTCGATTATCAACCTGTACGTTACGCCCACCACCCGCAGCGAGTTTTTGCTCGGCAAACAGCTGCCTTACATCGTGCTGGGAATGCTGAACTTCCTGCTGCTATGTGCGCTGTCGGTGTTTGTCTTCGGCGTCCCGCATAAGGGTAGCTTTTTAACACTGACGCTGGCCGCGCTGCTGTACGTCACCATTGCTACCGGACTGGGCTTGTTAATCTCTACGTTTATGAAAAGCCAGATCGCCGCCATTTTTGGTACGGCGATTATTACGCTGATCCCGGCGACACAGTTTTCCGGGATGATCGATCCGGTGGCCTCGTTGGAAGGGCCGGGACGCTGGATTGGTGAAATTTATCCGACCAGCCATTTTCTGACCATTGCGCGCGGGACGTTCTCTAAAGCGCTGGATCTGGCGGATCTTTGGCAGCTATTTATCCCGCTGGCAATCGCTATTCCGGTAGTGGTTGGTCTGAGCGTATTACTGCTGAAAAAACAGGAGGGGTGATGCGCCAATTACGCAATATTTATAACCTTGGCATCAAAGAGTTACGCAGTCTGCTGGGTGACAAAGCGATGCTGACGCTGATCGTTTTCGCCTTCACGATTTCGGTTTACTCCTCCGCAACTGTCCTGCCGGGGTCGCTACATCTGGCGCCGATTGCCATCGCGGATATGGACCAGTCGCAGTTGTCGAACCGGATTGTGAACAGCTTTTATCGCCCGTGGTTTTTGCCGCCGGAGATGATCACCGCCGATGAGATGGATGCCGGGCTGGATGCCGGTCGCTACACCTTCGCCGTGAACATTCCGCCTGATTTTCAGCGTGATGTGCTGGCCGGGCGACAGCCGGATATCCAGGTCAACGTCGATGCCACGCGGATGAGCCAGGCCTTCACCGGCAACAGCTATATCCAGAATATCATTAGTGGTGAAGTGAACAGTTTTGTGGCGCGTTACCGCGATAATAATGAGCCGCCGGTGGCGCTGGAAATGCGCATGCGCTTTAACCCCAATCTGGAGCCTGCCCGCTTTGGCGCGGTAATGGCAATTATCAATAACATTACCATGCTGGCGATTGTGCTTACCGGGTCGGCGCTGATCCGCGAGCGCGAACATGGGACCATTGAGCACCTGCTGGTGATGCCGGTGACACCGTTTGAGATAATGATGGCGAAAATCTGGTCGATGGGACTGGTGGTGCTGGTGGTTTCCGGTCTGTCGCTGATGCTGATGGTAAAAGGCGTACTCGGGGTGCCAATTGAAGGTTCCATTCCGCTGTTTATGCTGGGGGTGGCGCTGAGCCTGTTTGCCACCACCTCGATCGGCATTTTTATGGGTACGCTGGCGCGTTCCATGCCGCAACTGGGGCTGCTGATGATTCTGGTGCTGCTGCCGTTACAGATGCTCTCCGGCGGCTCCACACCGCGTGAAAGCATGCCGCAGGCGGTGCAGGACATTATGCTGACCATGCCGACCACCCACTTTGTCAGTCTCGCGCAGGCGATACTTTATCGCGGGGCCGGGTTTAACATCGTCTGGCCGCAGTTCCTGACGCTGCTGGCGATTGGCGGGGCGTTCTTCCTGATAGCGCTGCTGCGTTTTCGTAAGACGATCGGCACGATGGCGTAAACATTATTGCCGGATGGCGGCTGCGCCTTATCCGGCCTACAAACGAGAGCGGGTGTAGGCCGGGCAAGCGCAGCGCCCCCGGCAACGAAACAGGCAATCACTCTTCTTTCGGCAGGCACTGCAAATGACCGTGGCGTACGCCGCGCTGGGAAATGACGTCATCGGCAAAATGCTGCACATCGCCCATGTCGCCTTTCAGCACAGCGATTTCCAGGCAGTCGTCATGGTTGATATGCACATGTAATGTGGCGACCGATAAATCATGGTGGTGGTGCTGGGTGGAAACAATACGGCTCGCCAGGTCGCGTTTCTCATGCTCATAAACATATGAGAGTACTGCGAAGCCCTGGGTGCCGTGCTCCTGGGTGGTTTCTTGCGCCAGTGCGCCGCGCAGAATATCGCGGATCGCTTCGGAACGGTTGTTGTAGCCACGGCGCTGGCTCAGGCCGTCGAGCGTTTCCAGTAAATCGTCATCGAGGGTAATGGTGACTCGTTGCATCTGCAATTAACCTTTCATGTGGCGCGTTGGCGCACAGGGAATAAAGGGAATAGCGTATTTTGTAACATACGTCAGGCATCCGGGGAAAAGGTTAATGCTCCCGCAATAAACGCAGCAGGGTACTGACCTGTTCATCCAGCGGGGCGAGCGTATCTTTAACGATCAGATGCAGCGGCGTGGCGCGGCGAGCGCCATGGCTTAACGGCAGCGGACGTAAAAGCCCCTGGGCCAGTTGCGTCTGAATACGCTCCTCAGGCAGCCAGCCGTAACCGACCTGATACATGACAGCATCAATCGCGGCATCAATGGTAGAGAAGGTCCAGGCATCGCGCACCGGTTGCTGCGGGTTGTCGCGATCGGTAATGCGAATCAGTGGCCACGCGCGTAATGCGTCTTCATCCAGCGGTGCATCAAGAGTGCAGAGCGGGTGATCGCGATGGGCAACGGCCACGAAGTCAATGTTCATCAGCCATTCACCACGCCCGGTAACATCCTGACGCCGGGTCAGGACCATTACGTCCGCATCGGCATGCGCTGCCAGCCTGTCGTCTGCATTTTCCAGTACCTCGGTCAGCCGCACCTGCGTTTGCGGCCACGCCAGCTGAAACTGCTTGAGGATCGCGAACAGGCGTTTGCGTGGGAAGATACTATCCACCAGCAAATCCAGCCGTGTTCGCGTGCCGTTTTGCAACGTTGCTGCCCGGGTCTCCACCCATAAAAAGGCCTTCAGTAACGGTTTGACCTGAGCTAGCAACAACTCGCCCGCCGGGGTTAAAACCGCCCTGCGGCCTTCCGGCGTCAGCAGCGGCACGCCGAGTCGCTCCTGCAGTAGCGCCAGATTGTAGCTTACCGATGACTGGCTACGGTTGGTCTCTTCCGCGGCTTTCGCAAAGCTGCCCAGTTCCACCACTTTCTCCAGCAGGGCCCATTGTTCGAGGGTTGTTTTGTGCATAACTCATCTAAAAATTGAATGAATATGATGTAAACATAGCGTTATTCATCCAATTTTTGAAGCGTTAAGATCTTCGCATCAAGTAAGAGGAGAACGAATATGAGCGCTTTTGATAAACATGATTTGAGCGAATTTGTCGGCAAACATCTGGTCTATACCTACGATAATGGCTGGAATTACGAGATCTACGTAAAAAATGAGACCACGCTGGATTACCGCATTCACAGCGGTATTGTGGGTAATCGTTGGGTGAAAGATCAGCGGGCGTATATTGTGCGGGTAGGGGCGAGTGTTTATAAAATTTCCTGGACCGAACCGACCGGGACCGACGTCAGCCTGATCGTAAACCTGGGCGACAAACTCTTTCACGGCACCATCTTTTTCCCGCGCTGGGTGATTAACAATCCGGAAAAAACGGTGTGCTTCCAGAATGATCATATTCCGTTGATGATGTCGTATCGCGATGCGGGTCCGGCGTATCCAACCGAGGTGATTGATGAGTTCGCGACCATCACCTTCGTGCGTGACTGCGGGGCAAACAATGACGACGTGATTGCCTGCGCGGCGAGTGAGTTGCCGAAAAACTTCCCGGAAAATTTACGCTAAGGCTTCCAGACGCTGCACGGCGTCGGCGGTCAGGGTAAATGGCGTGGGGGTGCACACCGCCAGGCTCAGGGTATCGATCTGGCACTGGCTGACGGAGAGTGAGGAGGTCAGCGCGGTGCTATCGACGCTGACGATTTGCCAGGCGCTGCCGCCACGCTGTTTCACAATAGCTTCTTTACGCGTCCAGATACGCCAGAACGCCGCCAGCTGTTGCTCCGGGCGTTCGGCCTCTACTTCGGCATGTTCTCCGAGACTGAACACCGTGTTTGCCAGCGTCTGCCAGTTATCGCGCGGGCGCACGACTTCAATATCGCAGCCGACTTCCCCTTCGTCGCTGAGCAGCAGGACGATGTCATCGCCGCTATGGCTGAGATTGAACCACAGCGGCGTATCAGCGGGAAAAGCGGGTTTTCCTTGCTCGCCGTAGACAATGTCCGGCAATGGCGAAAGGGCATGGGAAAGCAGCACGCGGCCAGCCAGCCAGCGTGACCGGCGAGCACCTTGCGGCGCTTGCTCTTTCATCGCGGCAGGCAGTTCGCCAGCGCTTAAAACAGAAACTTTCCCAAGAACGATCTGATACATATCAGGACTAACCTTTAGTAATAATGGGGTTGTGTATCATTCTTCACGTGCCATTTGCAAGTTTATCCCGGTAATCGGCTTTTGGGTCTGCCTGGTCCCAGCAAAATTGCCAGTTTGCTGCCGCCTTTGGTGGTTTCCATCCAGATTTTACACACGCTGGTTAACGGCACGGAGAGTAACATGCCGACCGGGCCGAGCAGCCATCCCCATACCAACAGGGAGAGAAAGACGATCAGCGTCGATAATCCCAGGCGGTGCCCCATCATACGGGGTTCGAGAATATTACCAATCACCATATGCACGACCAGAAACAGCGCGCCAACCAGCACGCATTCGTAAATGCCGTTGAACAGCAGCGCCTGAATCATGGGTGGGACGGCGGAAATGACCGAGCCAATATTGGGCACGTAGTTTAGCAGGAATGCCAGCACGCCCCACATCAGAGCAAACTGAATCCCCATCAGCGCCAGCCCCAGCCAGACAATGGCGCCGGTCCATAAGCTGAGCAACGTTTTCAGCGCCAGATAGTGTGAAACGCCCTTCAGCGCCCGATGCAGTCCCGCAATATGAATCTGCGGATTGTTTAACGCGAAGCGCAGCTTATAGGGAACGTGGCGCACTTCAAACAGCATAAAGACGACCGTCATTACCAACAGGACGACGCTGGCCATGGCGCCGGAAAGACTCGTCATTAGCGTGGTCGTGAAGGTCATCAGTTTGTCGGAGTCCATCCGTTGCAGCATGCGCTCCGGGGACATATGCAGGTTCAGAAAGGGGACCATTTCTTGCAGATACAGAACTTTGCGCGTCAACTCCTTATTGTATTTTGGCAACATGGCCATGAACTCAGTGATCGACGATGCAAGCACGCCAACCAGCGCCGTAAGAACAATCAGCATTACTACTACCACTAACGTAATGGCTACCGGGCGACGCACCCCCCGGCGAATAAACCAGGTGACCAGCGGGTTCAATACGATGGCAAAAAAGAGCGCCAATAGCAGTTGCACAATGATATCCGCCGCGGCATGGATGCCCGCGAGGATCACCACCAAAGCGGCCAGTTTGAGCAAAATATGCATACCCGTTTTATCGGGCTGAGCGGTTGTCATGTTTTCTTCCTGTTTGCGTTTTTGCATTAAGTGTAGCGGTTGGCTTGCGTCTGTTATTCCTAAACTGGCTGCTGATTTATGGTCTGCAACATGGTAGAAATGAAACACTGTTGTGAAAATGTGGTGACCTTCCATGCCCGAACCCGTCGCTGAACCGACGCTAAGCGGTTTGCGCCTTAATCTGCGCATTGTCTCGGTGGTGATGTTTAACTTCGCCAGCTATCTGACCATCGGCCTGCCGCTCGCGGTATTGCCAGGCTATGTCCATGATGTGATGGGATTTAGCGCCTTCTGGGCAGGACTGGTCATCAGCCTGCAATATTTCGCCACGCTGCTGAGCCGCCCTCATGCCGGTCGCTATGCCGATCTGCTGGGGCCGAAAAAAATCGTGGTCTTCGGGCTGTGCGGCTGCTTTTTAAGTGGCCTGGGTTACCTGTTGGCAGGATCAACCCAAGGTTGGCCGCTGGTAAGTTTGTTGCTGTTATGCATCGGGCGGGTGATTCTGGGCATTGGGCAAAGCTTTGCCGGGACCGGCTCTACGCTATGGGGCGTGGGAGTGGTTGGCTCGATGCACATCGGACGGGTGATTTCGTGGAACGGCATCGTGACCTATGGCGCGATGGCGATAGGCGCTCCGCTGGGCGTTCTGTGTTATGCCTGGGGTGGCTTACAGGGGCTGGCGCTGACCGTGATGGGCGTGGCGCTGTTGGCAATACTGCTGGCGCTCCCCCGCCCGGCGGTGAAGGCCAGCAAAGGCAAACCGTTGCCGTTTCGCGCGGTACTTGGACGCGTCTGGTTGTACGGCATGGCGCTGGCGTTGGCCTCCGCCGGATTTGGCGTGATCGCCACCTTTATCACGCTGTTTTATGATGCAAAAGGTTGGGACGGCGCAGCTTTTTCGCTGACGCTTTTTAGCTGTACGTTTGTGGGTACTCGCTTGTTATTCCCAAATGGTATCAATCGGTTAGGTGGGCTCAATGTCGCGATGATCTGTTTTAGCGTCGAGATTGTTGGTCTGCTGCTGGTGGGCATGGCCTCCATGCCGTGGATGGCGAAAATCGGCGTTCTGCTGGCAGGTGCCGGGTTCTCGTTGGTCTTCCCGGCGCTGGGCGTGGTGGCGGTAAAAGCCGTCCCGCAGCAAAATCAGGGCGCCGCGCTGGCGACCTATACGGTGTTTATGGATTTATCGCTGGGCGTTACCGGGCCGCTGGCCGGGCTGGTAATGACGTGGGCGGGTGTACCGGTTATCTATCTGGCGGCAGCCGGGCTGGTGGCGGTGGCGTTACTGCTGACCTGGCGGCTAAAAAAACGGCCTCAGGTGGTGTCACCGGAGGCCGAGTCATCGTCTTAACCGTTACTGGATAACCAGCGTGTTAATGATGTTTTCTGCGGTCGTTTGCGCTTTTTGCTGATCGTCAGCAGGCAGCGTGATTTGCAGCGTCAGCAGTTGGTTGTCCACTTTACCCAGCACCACGGAAGAGTAAGCGGTCTGGCCTTTGGCCGAGATGATGCTGTCTAACTGTTGCAGCGTGTGGCCTTTCAGCTCAATAGATTTATTGGTGACGACCTGCAACTGCGGGTCGCGGCTACGCTGCTGATCTTCCAGGCGTTTTGCCAGCACCGCCAGATCTTCGTTGGTATTGTCGCCGACAATTACAATCACCGCTTTCTGGCCGGTTGCGTCAGAATACACGTGCATATTGTTCGCCTGGGTACCCAGCTTGCCGCTCTGATCGGTCATATCCGCTGGCAGGGAAAAACTGAGTTTGCCGTCCAGCAGGCTGACCGGTTGTCCGGTGGCGCTACTCTCTGCGGCAGCACCTTCTGCTGGCGCTTTTGTATCGCTATTATCACAGGCCGCAAGCCCCATAACCAGCAGGCCAATACCGACATATTTAACCAGATTGCGCATTGACTTCTTCCTTTCGATAAACGGCCATAACGGCTCATTCGACCATCTTATCACAACTCGGAAAATGAACCTTTAACTCGTCTGCAATGCAGATAATTCAGATTTATCTGCCAGCCTTTTCAGTAACATATTCAGCAGTACGCCGTACATCGGCAGGAAGAAAATAATGCTGATTAGTACTTTGAAGCAGTAGTCGACCAGCGCGATTTCCATCCAGTGCTCGGCCATAAAGGCATCCGGGCTACGCCAGAAAGCGATAAAGAAAAAGGCCAACGTATCGCTGATGTTGCCAAACAGCGTGGAAGCCGTCGGCGCCAGCCACCAGCGGCGGTTCTGACGCAGGCGGTTAAAGACATGCACATCCAGAATTTGTCCCAGCGCGTAAGCCATAAAGCTGGCTGCAGCGATACGGGCGACAAACAGGTTAAAGTGCAGCAGCGCGCTGAACCCCTGCCACGACCCCATATAGAACAGTGATGACACAACATAGGAGATCAGCAGCGCGGGGATCATCACCGCAAAGATGATACGTCGTGCCAACGGCGCGCCAAAAATACGCACGGTCAGGTCGGTCGCGAGGAAAATAAACGGAAAGCTAAAAGCGCCCCATGTGGTATGGAAACCAAAAATGGAGATCGGTAGCTGCACCAGATAGTTGCTGGAGGTGATCACCAGCAGATGAAATAGCGATAGCCAAAACAACGCTTTTACGCGCTGAGATTGTGTAAACGGAGTCATATTGTGACCTTTTTGTTGGATGGGGTGAGGGAACCCAATAAAAAACCGTCGCATGATACTGCTTTAAGAGCACATTGCAATGGTTGTTTTTCACGCAATCGTTAACCTGATTGGCTTACGCCACAACAGAGCGTAAAATAACGCCGTTTTTGCATGAATGAGACTACGATGAGCGATCTGTTTACCTCTCCCGACCATACGCTTGATGCCCAGGGACTACGCTGCCCGGAACCTGTAATGATGGTGCGTAAAACTGTGCGCGGTATGCAGGCGGGTGAAACGTTGCTGATTGTCGCCGACGATCCGGCGACAACCCGCGATATTCCCGGCTTCTGTACCTTTATGGAGCATGAACTGGTGGCCAAAGAGACCGACTCTCTGCCGTACCGCTATTTAGTGCGCAAAGGGCAGTAATCTTGTTATGCCGGATGGCGCTAACGCTTATCCGGCCTACAGGTTACCCTTTACGCAACAACCGCAGCGCGTTCGCGGTCACCAGCACCGTCGCCCCCGTATCAGCCAGCACCGCCAGCCACAGTCCGGTTATCCCGAGCAGCGTGGTGACGAGGAAAATCCCCTTCAAACCCAGCGCAATCGCAATGTTCTGGCGAATATTAGCGTGGGTGGCGCGCGCCAGTTGAATCATTTGCACCAGGCCACGCAGACGGTTGTGGGTCAGGGCGGCATCGGCGGTTTCCAGCGCGACGTCGGTCCCGCTACCCATGGCAATGCCGATGGTCGCCGCTTTCATTGCCGGAGCGTCGTTGATACCGTCGCCGACCATCGCCAGCGGCGACTGTTGGTTGAGATGGGTAACGGCCCGCACCTTATCTTCCGGCATTAATCCTGCTTTGAATTCCAGACCCAGCTCCCCGGCAATGGCTGCTGCCGCGCGTGGGTTATCGCCGGTCAGGATTACCCCTTTCACGCCGATCTGAGTGAGCTCGCTGATGGCCGTGCGGGCGTCATCGCGCAGCGTGTCCTGTAGAGCCAGTACGCCGAGAACGGTATCGTTACGCAGCACCAGCACCACCGTCTGGCCCGCGCTTTCCAGCTCGCTAATCTGTCCGGCAAAGGCATCGGCAGGCTGTTTGCCCGCAGCGCAAATCAGTACGCGCTCGCCGTTGACCAGCGCTTCAATTCCGGAGCCAACCAGCGCCCGTTGTTCTTTCGCTACAGGAATTGTCAGCTCACGCGTTTGCGCTTCCCGAACAATCGCCTGCGCCAGTGGGTGTGTTGCACCTTGCTCTACCGCCGCTGCCAGCGCCAGCAGTTCAGCCTCATCAATACCGCTTGCCGAATGAATCGCCGTCACGCGCGGTTTACCGATGGTCAGGGTGCCGGTTTTATCAAACGCCACCTGCGTGACTCTACCCAACTGTTCCAGTGCCGCACCGCCTTTAATGAGTGCTCCACGACGCGCCGCGGCGGCAAGACCAGAGGTAATCGCTGCGGGGGTTGAGATAACCAGCGCACACGGGCAGCCAATCAGCAACAGCGTCAGTCCTTTATAAATCCACTCCTGCCACGAGGCGGCAAACAGCAGCGGCGGGACGAGGGTAACCAGCAGCGCAACCGCCATAATAGCGGGGGTATAAATTCGGCTGAAACGGTCAATAAAGCGCTCAATGGGGGCGCGGCGTTCTTCCGCTTCTTCAATCAGCTTCAGAATGCGATCGATAGCGCTGGCGCCCGGCTCGGAAAGCACTTCCAGCGTAACCAGACGATCTACGCTGGTGGCGCCCGCCGGGACTTTCTCGCCGGTGGCGCGTTCAACCGGGATCGATTCGCCGGTCAGGGCGCTTTCATCAAAGCTGGCAAAGCCGGAGACCAACTTACCGTCGGCAGGTAAACGCCCACCGGCGGCAACTTCGATAATATCGCCAGGCTGGAGGGTATTGATAGCGACCTCTTCGCGCTCGCCGTTACGCAGGCGCGTGGCGGTTTCCGGCTTGAGTGCCATCAGTGCGCTGACCCCTTTACGGGCGCGGCTGGCGGCCCACCCTTCCAGACGCTCACCAATTAAAAACAGCAGTAGCACCATGGCGGCTTCCGCCGTCGCGCCGATAAACAGCGCGCCAATCGCGGCCACGCTCATCAACGTTTCAATGGCGAAGTAGCTGCCGGTTTTCATCAGACGTAGCGCCTGACGGGCAATGGGATACAGGCCCACCAGCGTGGTGGCGATAAACGCTATCTGACCGAAAGGATGATTGAACTGCTCAAGCCCCCAGCTAATCGCCATCATGATTATCAGCGAAATCAACGGCAGGTTCTCTCTAAAGCGTGATTCGGGGGCGGCTTCCGGTGCTTGTTCATCGCGCAGGGTATAACCTGCCTTTTGTACCGCGCTTTCAACTTGCTGACGGATATCAGAACCCGCATCGACGACCAGTTTTTCGGTGGCGAACAGCACCTGGACCTGGTTGACGCCGCTCACCTGGCGGACCGCATTTTCCACTTTCCGGGCGCAGGCGGCACAGTCCATTCCTGCCACTTTCCAGGAATAACGGGTGCCAATTACGCTTTCGGATACGGGTGATGGGGTTGAGCAACTTCCTTCACAGCAGCAGTCGTCCGTTTTTTGTGGGGCAGGTGCTGGCTTGAAAGAAGAGAATTGTGGGGCTTTTTTGCCAGGGGCATCGGGCGTCGACATGGCATCCTCCGGTTAATAATCATTTCGTATTAACCGAAGGATACACTCTGGAGTCGACTCCAGAGTCAAGCGATATTACAGATACAACGAACGAACAATCAGGAAATGTCCGGCGAAGTAGCAGGCGGCGGCAATGGCGTTATCGGCGCGGAAGCGGCGGCGATAATGGCTACCCAGCCAGACAAAATTGCCGATGAACAATAATGAGGCGCCGAGGAATGCCGACAGCGCGGGGCCAGTGGGGCGGAAGAACCACAGTTCGCCCGCCATCCAGACCATCATCAGCGTGATGCCGATAAAAGTACAGATGGCTAAACGCAGCTCTTCCAGTCGCGTCCAGATGATAGCGATCAGCAGCGCCCCCAACACCACCAATACCAATGGCAAAGGCCAGAAGAACGACAGCGTCATTTGGCTGGCGAAATAGATGGTATACAGCAGGTGTGAGAGGAAAAATGCCCCCACGGCGTAGAGCAGACGTTGGCGCGGCAACAGCGTCAGCGCATCGCCCAGCAGTGAGGCAAGCAGCCCTGCCAGCACCAGATAGCTGATGGCGTTAAACATTGGCGCCTGCCAGGCCAGCAGCGCCAGCAGGAGTAAAGTTAGGGGTTTAAAGACCCAGCGTTGCCAGGCGGGCCCACGATAGGAAGCATCCACGAACAACCATGCGGAAAGGCAGACAGCGATAAACGACCAAAGCATCTTAGTTCCTTGAATTCGTTATTTTTTCGTAAGCGGGGTGCTTACGGCTCTATTGTTCAGTGTAGAGGTCGACACTGCCAGATGACAACACCATAACAGGCAATGTATGCTTATTTCCGCATTTTCTGATGGGTTAATACTATGAGCAAGCCGCCACTTTTTTTCATTGTTATCATTGTCTTAATTGTTGTAGCTGCGTCGTTTCGCTTTGTCCAGCAGCGGCGTGAAAAAGCGGATAACGATGCAGCACCGCTGGTGCAAAAGCAGGTGGTAGTGAGTAATAAGCGGGAAAAACCACTTAACGATCGGCGATCACGTCAACAGGAAGTGAGCCCGGCAGGAACCAGCATGCGCTATGAAGCCAGCTTTAAGCCGCAAAGCGGTGGTCTGGAGCAGACGTTTCGCCTGGATGCCCAGCAGTACCATGCGCTAACTGTCGGAGACAAAGGCACGCTGAGTTATAAAGGTTCGCGTTTTGAGGATTTTAAGCCTGGGCAATAACGCCGAGCGGCACTGTGTTTATCTTGCCAGTGCCGATAATGAATTCAACTGAAATATATAACATCGTTAAAATATAGTTATTATTTATTCTTCTGTGCAAATATCGTTGGTATTATATTTTTTTTGTGTGTCTAAAATATCGATGGTATCACTATTCTGCTATCCGATTTTCACTACCCTATTATTTCAATGTTATCGCATACATATAAACATGTAATTTAAAATGGCTAAGGAATTTATATGGCGAATACAATGTGGTTGACCTTGCATGGGCAGGCGCAGGGATTGATTTCTGCTGGATGCGCATCGGTAAATTCGATTGGAAATAAATCACAAACTGCCCATCGCGATCAGATAATGGTAATGGCAGTTAATCATGGCATGAGCCGAGTATAAAATGTTAATCATCAATGTTTGACGTTTATAAAGCCAGTAGATAAATCCTCGCCATTATTAGGAAAAGCCATAACTGACAATGAAACATTAAACTGTGAATTTAGCTTCTATCGCACGAGTCCGGCGGGTTTAAATGAGTGTTATTACGCGATAAAACTTATTAATGCCAGAATATCCAGCATCCATTTACAGGTGCCTCATACCATTGATGACAGTGCGGGGCAGTCAGAGGAAATCATTGAGCTTTCGTATGAGTCAATTACCTGGGAGCACATTATGGCGGGAACCAGCGCATACAGCCTTTGGGATGAGCGAATTTATTAAGGGATAAGGATGGAAAGGTATTATGACTGGATAGGAAATCATCGTGAAGATATTCTTAGAGGAAATAACTGGCAACGTAATCAGCGCGTTGAGAACGAAATCAGAAAGCTGAAAAATAATCTGAATAGCAATACACAACACATTATGCTGCTCACGCCTGAAGAGGCGCAGGGCGTGATTGATGATTTGCTGAGTAATAAATCCGTCAGTTTTTCGACGAGTTATGCCGGTAATATCAAAGATACGGCTGATGCGACTAAAAAACTGTCGAAGCTTTTTTCTTATCAGCAGGCCGGAAAGATTGTCTTAACCTTAAAAGGCCTTGGGATTAAAGCCACGCAATATGCTTATCAGGGAAAGCTGTATGTGAAGATTACGGGCTACCCTTCTCTGCGGCGCATTCTTAACGGAACCCGTTACCGGATTAATCATCCTAAGGTACTTGAAGTGGGTATTGGCAGCGCCGGGTTTCGGGATGGCATTATGTCAGGCGCCAGGTTCTGCATCTGGTTTTCCGCATGCTGGCGGTTGATTGAGCTGGTGTTTAAATCCGAGCATGACGTCGCCGCACTACTGGGGAATGTGACGATGGATGTGGCGAAGGTGATTGTAAGTATTTTTGTCTCGCAATCAGTGGGTAGTGCTCTTGAGTTAGCTGTACCTCTATTGTTCTCTAGCGCCGCCGTTCCGGTTTGGGGAGAAATTGTCGGTGTCGTTGTATTAGGTTTTATTATTGCCCGGTCTCTGAATGAAGTGGACAAAAAATATGAGCTATCAGACAAACTGATAGCGTGTATTCGTGAGGGACTTAAAGAACGGCAAAGAATCGAAGAGTGGAACATCCAACGGCTGGGGTACAGAAGCTCCCTTTACGGCGGAAATTATTGACATGAAGCATAATATTAATCTGATGAATATTAAGAAGAGATGCAACTTATTTCTCTGTATATTTATTTTTGGGGGGGGGACTTGGGTGGAGTATATTGCCAGCGTACCGGATCTCACCGATCTAGTTGAATCCAGAAGCATCGTCTATTTTTTCTGGGGTTCATTTTGCATGTTTTTCATGATTCCGGTGACGGGCTGCTTTACTTTGGGCATTGCCTACTTGGCTTTTGCGAAAAGCATGAAGCCGCCAAAATTCTTCGACAGGACATTTACCATTGTTTTCCACGTCGCGGGGGTAGGATTTGTTATTGGTAATATCCTCTCTTTTATTGTCATTTTTTATCCGCTTGGAACTAACTATGTTTTATGCGAGCGTCCAGGCCCGACGTCTGGCACCTATTACACCCGGACCGAAGAGATTTGTGAGCAGGTGAAACACCTGCGGAAAACAAGAGCCAGTAAAGATATTCCAAAACTGAAAGATCAACTGGACAGTATATTACCACCGTGATGACGTTTTGCAGACCCGGCTCGCAACGCGCCGCCGGGAGAAAAGTTCACAGTTACTTCTTCAACTGGTCCTTAATCTTCTTCTGCCATACCAGCAGTTCAAAGACGCCGAACAGGAAAATGCGGATTTTCTCCCCGCTGGTCATCTGCGGGCCATCTTTTGGCATGGTGCTTTTCAGTAGCGCCAATTGCATGCCGTGCATCAGCACCATAAATATCAGTGCGACGTTAACGAAGATGTTAAGCGGGCGTGGAAAGGGTTGAAAAATATTCAGTAGTAAAAAGGCCCAGACGCACAGCATCAGCAGGCGTCCCAGATTAATTAGCATCGTGCTCTCCTTGTGCTTCACGTTGATACAGGCGATAGGCGACCTGTCCTGCCACTTTTTCACGGTATAGTGACCAGTTTACCGGAACCGGCGGCAGGCCGTTTTCGACTTCGCTTTCAACGTAAATATACGCTTCATCTGCCAGCCAGCCGTGGGTTTCCAGAAGAGTTAATGTTTCTTCCAGTAATCCTTTGCGAAACGGTGGGTCAACGAACACCACGTTATGCGGCGTACCGGGTTGGGCCAGAAAAGCCAGCGTATTGGTGTTGACGACACGGGCATGATTTGCCTTCAGCGTAGCAAGATTCTTTTGCAACTGCTGTGATACCGCGCGATCCATCTCCAGCAGCGTCGCATTTGCCGCATAGCGAGAGAGGGCTTCCAGCCCCAACGCGCCGCTACCGGCGAAGCAGTCCAGGCAATGTGAATCGACCATTACCGGGGCCAACCAGTTAAATAAGGTTTCGCGTACGCGGTCGGTGGTCGGGCGCAGGCCGGGACTGTCCGGAACCGGGAGTTTACGGCCACGCCATTGCCCGCCAATAATGCGGATCTGGCCGCTACCAGAGTGATTCGGTTTTTTCATTTCAATTATTGTTCAATCCGCTGCTGACGTGTCATTCCAGGCGGTGATGTGAGTTAAGTTAAGTGATAGACTATTTCATCATTTTTTTAGCTGCTATGTACATAGCGTTGACGCTGTGCCATGAAGCAACAGCGGGGGAGTGTAGTCGCAAATGGCGAAAGAGAAAAAACGTGGCTTTTTTTCCTGGCTGGGCTTTGGTCAAAAAGAGCAGGCACCGGAAAACGAGACAGAACTAAAAAACGAAGAACAACAACCGGTTGCTGAAGAAACTACCGTCGTTGACGAACAGCCGCGCGCCGAGGAAACCCGTAGCGAGGCACAAACACAAGCCTTTGCTGCTGAAGTTGTTGAAGTCACTGAACAGGTTGCGGAAATCGAAAAACTGCAGCCGGAAGAAGAACCTGTTGCTGAGCAACTGCAGCCGGAGGTTGAAGCGGTTGCTGAATCCACTGTTGAACCTGCAGTGGAAACCCCTGCGGCGGCGGTTATCGAACACGAAGAATTGCCGCTGCCGGAAGAGGTGAAAACCGCAGATGTTTCTGCCGAAGAGTGGCAGGCTGAAGCAGAAACTGTAGAAATCGTCGAGGCGGTTGAAGAAGAAGCCGAAAACGAACTGCAGCTGACCGATGAAGAGCTGGAAGCGCAGGCCCTGGCCGCTGAGGCGGCGGAAGAAGCCGTCATGGTGGTGCCGGTTGAAGAACCTGCCGTTGAAGAACCGGTAGAAGAGGCGGTCCAGGAGCAGGAAAAACCAACTAAAGAAGGTTTCTTTGCGCGTCTGAAACGCAGTCTGCTGAAAACAAAAGAAAACCTCGGTTCCGGATTTATCAGTCTGTTCCGCGGTAAAAAGATCGACGATGATCTGTTTGAAGAGCTGGAAGAGCAACTGCTGATCGCCGATGTGGGTGTAGAAACGACCCGCAAAATTATTGCGAATCTGACGGAAGGCGCCAGCCGCAAGCAGCTCAAAGATGCAGAAGCGCTGTATGGCCTGCTGAAAGATGAGATGGGCGAGATTCTGGCGAAGGTTGATGAGCCGCTAAACGTCGAGGGTAAAACGCCATTTGTTATCTTGATGGTTGGCGTCAACGGCGTGGGTAAAACAACTACCATTGGTAAGCTGGCGCGTCAGTTTGAGCAGCAGGGTAAAACGGTGATGCTGGCGGCGGGCGATACCTTCCGTGCGGCAGCGGTAGAGCAGTTGCAGGTCTGGGGTCAGCGTAACAATATCCCGGTGATTGCGCAGCATACCGGCGCGGATTCCGCCTCCGTTATCTTTGATGCTATTCAGGCCGCGAAGGCACGTAACGTAGACGTGCTGATCGCTGATACCGCAGGGCGTTTGCAGAACAAATCGCACCTGATGGAAGAACTGAAAAAAATCGTTCGCGTCATGAAGAAGCTCGACGAAGAGGCGCCGCACGAAGTTATGCTGACTATCGACGCCAGTACCGGGCAGAATGCGATAAGCCAGGCCAAACTGTTCCATGAAGCGGTGGGCTTAACCGGTATTACCCTGACCAAGCTGGACGGTACGGCGAAGGGGGGGGTCATCTTCTCGGTTGCCGATCAGTTTGGCATCCCTATCCGCTATATTGGTGTGGGCGAACGTATCGAGGATTTACGTCCGTTTAAAGCGGACGATTTTATTGAGGCACTTTTTGCCCGAGAGGATTAACAATGATTCGCTTTGAACATGTCAGCAAGGCCTATCTCGGTGGGAGACAAGCGCTGCAGGGAGTGACCTTCCATATGCAGCCTGGCGAGATGGCGTTTCTGACCGGCCACTCTGGTGCGGGTAAAAGTACCCTGCTGAAGCTGATCTGTGGAATTGAACGGCCCAGCGCCGGAAAAATCTATTTCAGCGGGCATGACATCAGCCGTTTGAAAAACCGTGAAGTGCCGTTTCTGCGTCGTCAGATTGGCATGATTTTTCAGGATCACCACCTGTTGATGGACAGAACCGTGTTTGACAACGTGGCAATTCCGCTGATCATCGCGGGCGCCAGCGGGGACGATATTCGTCGTCGCGTGTCAGCGGCACTGGATAAGGTCGGGCTGTTGGACAAAGCGAAAAACTTCCCGATTCAGCTCTCCGGCGGTGAACAACAGCGCGTGGGCATCGCCCGTGCGGTGGTGAATAAACCTGCGGTACTGCTGGCGGATGAACCGACGGGGAACCTGGATGACGCGCTGTCGGAAGGGATCCTTCGCCTGTTCGAAGAGTTTAACCGCGTCGGGGTCACGGTATTAATGGCCACGCACGATATTGGTCTGATCTCCCGTCGCTCCTACCGCCAGCTGGTCCTGAGTGATGGACACCTGCATGGAGGCCTGGCGCATGAATAGACGTGACGCTATCAATCAAATCAAACAGTTCGGTGGCCGACTGGATCGTTTTCGTAAATCAGGCGGCGCGCCGGGTGATGGCGGTCGTAATGCACCGAAGCGTGCGAAAGCCGCGCCAAAACCGAACTCACGTAAAACCAACGTTTTTAACGAGCAGGTGCGTTACGCGTTCCAGGGCGCGTTGCAGGACCTGAAAAGTAAGCCGCTGGCGACGTTCCTGACGGTGATGGTGATCGCCATCTCCCTGACGCTGCCAAGCGTGTGTTACATGGTTTATAAAAACGTAAACCAGGCGGCAAGCCAGTATTATCCCTCGCCACAAATCACCGTCTATCTGCAAAAAACGCTGGATGACGATGCCGCCGCGCGGGTGGTGGGTCAGTTGCAGGCCGAACAGGGCGTCGAGAAAGTAAATTATCTTTCCCGCGAAGATGCGTTGGGTGAATTCCGTAACTGGTCCGGTTTTGGCGGTGCGCTGGACATGCTGGAAGAGAACCCGCTTCCTGCCGTAGCGGTGGTGATCCCGAAACTGGACTTCCAGGGGACGGAGTCGCTGAACACCCTGCGCGACCGTATTGCACAAATCAACGGTATTGATGAAGTGCGGATGGACGACAGCTGGTTCGCTCGTCTGGCGGCGCTGACGGGACTCGTGGGGCGCGTATCCGCGATGATTGGCGTGCTGATGGTGGCGGCGGTCTTCCTCGTCATCGGTAACAGCGTGCGCCTGAGTATTTTTGCGCGTCGCGATACCATTAACGTGCAAAAGCTGATTGGCGCAACGGACGGATTTATCCTGCGTCCATTCCTTTACGGCGGCGCGCTGCTCGGTTTTTCCGGCGCATTTCTTTCACTGATTTTGTCAGAAATTTTGGTGATGCGTTTGTCGTCAGCGGTGACTGAAGTGGCGCAGGTTTTTGGAACAAAGTTTGATATCAATGGCTTATCATTCGACGAGTGCCTGTTATTGCTGCTGGTGTGCTCAATGATCGGCTGGGTGGCAGCCTGGCTTGCCACGGTTCAACATTTACGCCACTTTACCCCCGATTAAAAAATCTCTGGTATAATCTTTCCCTGCACTGAGTAGTTCGCTCTGCAGGGAAAGAGTCCCTGTTATCTCTTCCCGGCGTATTCATTGTGATGTCACATTTTGTGCGTAATTTATACACATTACGACATGGAACTTGTGGATAAAATCACTGTCTGATAAAAGATTGAATGATATTCTCGTTGCTCATAAGCTCTGGCATGGTTGTTGCTACTGGTTTTTGTTAATTAGTTTTTGCCAACGCGCCAGATGAAAAGATTGAGAGGATTTGAATGACCAAAGAAATGCAAAATTTAGCTTTAGCCCCTGTTGGTAACCTGGAATCTTACATCCGGGCTGCGAACGCGTGGCCGATGTTGTCGGCTGACGAGGAGCGGGCACTGGCTGAAAAGCTGCATTACCAGGGCGATCTGGAAGCAGCTAAAACGCTGATCCTGTCTCACCTGCGCTTTGTTGTTCATATTGCTCGTAACTACGCGGGCTATGGCCTGCCGCAGGCGGATCTGATTCAGGAAGGTAATATCGGCCTGATGAAAGCCGTGCGCCGTTTCAACCCGGAAGTGGGTGTGCGCCTGGTTTCTTTCGCTGTGCACTGGATCAAAGCTGAGATCCATGAATACGTTCTGCGTAACTGGCGTATCGTGAAAGTCGCGACCACTAAAGCACAGCGTAAGCTGTTCTTTAACCTGCGTAAAACCAAGCAGCGTCTGGGCTGGTTCAACCAGGACGAAGTTGAAATGGTGGCTCGTGAGTTGGGTGTTTCCAGCAAAGACGTGCGTGAAATGGAATCCCGTATGGCGGCGCAGGACATGACGTTTGACATGTCTTCGGACGACGAGTCTGACAGCCAGCCGATGGCGCCGGTTCTGTATCTGCAGGATAAATCCTCTAACTTTGCCGATGGCATTGAAGAAGATAACTGGGAAGATCAGGCCGCGAACAAACTGACTCACGCAATGGAAGGTCTGGACGAACGTAGCCAGGATATCATCCGCGCTCGTTGGCTGGACGAAGATAACAAGTCCACGTTGCAGGAACTGGCCGATCGCTACGGCGTTTCTGCTGAACGTGTTCGTCAGCTTGAAAAGAACGCCATGAAAAAACTGCGCGCCGCTATCGAAGCGTAAACTTCCAGTAAACCTGGAAATGCTGATAAACCCTGGATGAAAATCCGGGGTTTTTTGTTTTTATCTCTCCCTCTATCTCCTGACGTTTAGGCTTTTTGTCATCAAGTTGTTATCTGCATGTCAAATTTAGCTATTCCAAAATAATAAAAATCGGGTATGTTTTAGCAGAGTATGCTGCTAAAGCACGGGTGGCTATCCAATAATCGAAATAAAGTGCTGAACAACAACATCACAACATACGTAATAACCACAATAATGGGGATTGTCAGGATGAATATGAAGGGTAAAGCGTTATTGGCAGGATGTATCGCCCTGTCTTTGAGCAATATGGCGTTTGCTAAGGATATTAAAGTGGCCGTTGTCGGCGCAATGTCCGGTCCGGTAGCACAGTATGGCGATCAGGAGTTTACTGGCGCAGAGCAGGCGATTGCAGATATCAACGCCAAGGGCGGGGTGAAAGGTGACAAACTGGTCGTGGTGAAATACGACGATGCCTGTGACCCGAAACAAGCGGTAGCGGTCGCGAACAAAGTGGTCAACGACGGGATTAAATACGTTATCGGTCATCTGTGCTCATCTTCTACCCAGCCCGCGTCAGATATCTATGAAGATGAAGGCATTCTGATGATCACTCCGGCAGCAACGGCGCCGGAGCTGACCGCGCGTGGTTATAAGCTGGTGATGCGTACCACCGGCCTGGATTCCGATCAGGGGCCAACTGCCGCCAAATACATTCTGGAAAAAGTGAAGCCGCAGCGTATCGCCATCATTCACGATAAGCAGCAGTACGGTGAAGGTCTGGCGCGTGCG
The DNA here is from genome assembly GCF_005281025.1 of Citrobacter sp. wls714. Classification (NCBI taxonomy): domain Bacteria; kingdom Pseudomonadati; phylum Pseudomonadota; class Gammaproteobacteria; order Enterobacterales; family Enterobacteriaceae; genus Citrobacter; species Citrobacter sp. wls714. The sequence goes on from NZ_SZWZ01000092.1 coordinate 140,091, forward strand.
GTGCAGGACGGCCTGAAGAAAGGCAACGCCAACGTGGTGTTCTTTGACGGAATTACCGCCGGTGAAAAAGACTTCTCGACGCTGGTGGCGCGCCTGAAGAAAGAGAATATCGATTTCGTTTACTACGGTGGTTATCACCCGGAAATGGGGCAGATCCTGCGTCAGTCTCGTGCCGCAGGTCTGAAAACCCAGTTTATGGGACCGGAAGGGGTAGCGAACGTGTCGCTGTCTAACATCGCGGGTGAGTCTGCGGAAGGCTTACTGGTAACTAAGCCGAAGAACTACGATCAGGTGCCTGCAAACAAACCGATTGTGGATGCTATCAAGGCCAAGAAACAGGATCCAAGTGGCGCATTCGTGTGGACCACTTACGCCGCGCTGCAATCCTTGCAGGCCGGCCTGAACCAGTCTGACGAGCCGGCTGAAATTGCCAAATACCTGAAAGCAAACTCAGTAGAAACCGTAATGGGGCCGCTGTCCTGGGACGAGAAGGGCGATCTGAAAGGCTTCGAATTCGGTGTGTTTGACTGGCATGCTAATGGTACGGCGACCGACGCCAAGTAATTGAGTGCCGGGTGGCGGCTTCGCCTTACCCGGCCTACATACCTGGAAAATTGCGAGGTGGTTTTTTTATCTTTTCTCCCAGCCATCCGCCTGGGCTGTAAAGCCTAACGCCTGCATAAACGCGGCCATCACGCTGCGGTCTTCAACGCCTACATCTGCCATCCACCATGAACTCACAGATGGGTTTTCGCGGATCACCTCTTCGATCAAATACTGCCCGACGCCGCGACGACGGGTGATTTCACGTACGCGCAATGAATCCAGAGCGCCTTGGGTACCGCTCAGGGTGACACGTACAGCGCCTAACAGACGCTCGTTAAAACGCGCGGCGTAGATCCGGTGCGTTTCATCTACGCTTAACGATGAGGCGGAATATTCCGGCCAGATTTTGCCCAGATCAATCAGATTCTGGGCGCTAAAGTTGTTTAAACGAACGATGGTCAGCTTCATTAGCAGCATGTCCAAATCACAAAAGATGGAAGCAGTGTACCGAAATAATTCACCCGGATGCTTTCTCTTTTTTATGCGATTAACCAGGTTAATCGTTTTGCGACGACGGTAATGACAGTTTGAAACATTAGAGATTGAAAAACAGGCAGGATAATACCCTGGGATGCAGCATTTTATTCCGCTCTTTGTACCGTTATTTTATGCTGACAAACGTGCTTTTTTTTGTTTATCTATAGTGAAAAGCAGAATATTATCTTTTCTTAATCGACTGAAATATAGAGATTTTAGCCTGATTTTGCTTAAAAAACTGTGCTAAACCATTAATGAGATTGGTAAAAATAGTGCAGTTCAAAAAAAGCACAGTCTGCTTTTTAACCACATAAATACAAAATATTAATTACGTCACGAATGGGGATTCAGGTAATGAAACGGAATGCGAAAACAATCATCGCAGGGGTGATAGCACTGGCAATGTCGCATGCTGTCATGGCAGAAGATATTAAGGTTGCTGTTGTCGGGGCGATGTCGGGTCCGGTCGCACAGTGGGGTGATATGGAATTTAATGGCGCACGTCAGGCCATTAAAGATATCAATGCCAAAGGTGGGATCAAAGGCGACAAGCTGGTCGCCGTGGAATATGACGATGCTTGCGATCCAAAACAGGCTGTTGCCGTAGCAAACAAAATCGTCAACGACGGTATTCAGTATGTTATTGGCCACCTGTGCTCATCTTCGACTCAGCCAGCGTCAGACATCTATGAAGACGAAGGGATCCTGATGATTTCCCCGGGGGCAACCAACCCGGAACTGACTCAGCGCGGTTACGCACACATTATGCGTACTGCGGGTCTGGACTCCTCCCAAGGACCAACGGCCGCGAAATACATTCTGGAGAAGGTGAAGCCGCAGCGCATCGCCATCATCCATGATAAACAGCAATATGGTGAAGGTCTGGCGCGTTCGGTGCAGGACAGCCTGAAAGCGGGCAAAGCCAACATCGTCTTCTTTGATGGCATCACCGCCGGGGAAAAAGATTTCTCTGCGCTGATTGCCCGCCTGAAGAAAGAAAATATCGACTTCGTCTATTACGGCGGCTACTACCCGGAAATGGGGCAAATGCTGCGCCAGGCGCGCTCCGTTGGCCTGAAAACTCAGTTTATGGGGCCAGAGGGTGTGGGTAATGCCTCTCTGTCTAACATTGCTGGTGATGCCGCAGAAGGCATGCTGGTGACGATGCCAAAACGCTATGACCAGGATCCGGCGAATAAAGCGATTGTCGATGCGCTCAAAGCTGACAAGAAAGATCCAACCGGGCCGTACGTGTGGATCACTTATGCAGCCGTCCAGTCACTGGCGAGCGCAATGGATCGCAGCGGAAGCAAAGAGCCGCTGGATCTGGTGAAAGATCTGAAAGCACACGGGGCTGATACCGTGATTGGGCCGCTGAAATGGGACGAAAAAGGCGATTTGAAGGGATTTGAGTTTGGTGTCTTCCAGTGGCACGCCGACGGATCATCGACCGTCGCGAAGTAATACCTGAAGACGAGTTATCCCACCGCCCGTGCAAAACGGGCGGGTTAAGAAAGGTTACCTTATGTCCGAGCAGTTCCTCTATTTCTTGCAGCAGATGTTTAACGGCGTCACGCTGGGAAGCACCTACGCGCTGATCGCCATCGGTTATACGATGGTGTACGGCATTATTGGCATGATTAACTTCGCCCATGGCGAGGTGTATATGATCGGCAGCTATGTCTCCTTTATGATCATCGCTGCGCTAATGATGATGGGGATTGATTCCAGTTGGCTACTGGTCGCGGCGGGCTTCGTCGGCGCGATTGTGATTGCCAGCGCCTACGGCTGGAGTATTGAACGGGTGGCGTATCGGCCCGTGCGCAGCTCCAAGCGTTTGATCGCGCTAATTTCCGCTATCGGGATGTCCATCTTCCTGCAAAACTACGTCAGCCTGACGGAAGGTTCGCGCGACGTGGCGCTGCCCAGCCTGTTTAACGGCCAGTGGACTGTCGGCAGTAGTGATAACTTCTCTGCATCTATCACCACTATGCAGCTGGTTATCTGGATTGTAACCTTCCTCGCGATGCTGGCGCTGACGCTGTTTATCCGCTATTCGCGTATGGGACGCGCTTGCCGCGCCTGTGCGGAAGATCTGAAAATGGCCAGCCTGCTCGGCATTAACACCGACCGCGTGATTGCGCTGACCTTTGTGATCGGTGCGGCAATGGCGGCGGTTGCGGGCGTGCTGCTCGGTCAGTTCTATGGCGTAATTAACCCCTACATCGGCTTTATGGCCGGGATGAAAGCCTTTACCGCGGCGGTACTGGGCGGCATTGGCAGCATCCCTGGCGCGATGATCGGCGGCCTGATTCTGGGCGTTGCCGAAGCGCTTTCTTCTGCTTATCTGAGTACCGAATACAAAGACGTGGTGTCGTTCGCGCTGCTGATTCTGGTACTGCTGGTGATGCCGACCGGTATTCTGGGTCGTCCGGAGGTAGAGAAAGTATGAAACCGATGCATTTTGCAATGGCGCTGCTCTCTGCCGCCATGTTCTTCATTCTGGCGGGCGTCTTTATGGGCGTTCAGTTAGAACTGGATGGCACCAAACTGGTGGTGGATACCGCTGCGGATATCCGCTGGCAGTGGGTGTTCATCGGCACTGGCGTGGTGTTCCTTTTCCAGCTGTTGCGTCCGGCCTTCCAGAAGGGCCTGAAGAGTGTCTCCGGGCCGAAGTTTATTCTGCCGGCGATTGATGGCTCCACCGTTAAACAGAAGCTGTTCCTGGTGGCGCTGCTGGTGATTGCCGTGGTGTGGCCGTTTATGGTGTCGCGCGGAACGGTGGATATCGCCACGCTGACGATGATTTATATCATCCTCGGCCTCGGCTTAAACGTGGTGGTGGGGCTTTCCGGCCTGCTGGTGCTGGGCTACGGCGGCTTCTATGCCATCGGCGCTTACACCTTCGCACTGCTGAACCATTATTACGGCCTCGGCTTCTGGACCTGTCTGCCGCTGGCAGGGCTGGTTTCCGCTGCTGCGGGCTTCCTGCTGGGCTTCCCGGTACTGCGCCTGCGCGGTGATTATCTGGCGATTGTGACCTTAGGCTTCGGCGAAATCGTCCGTATCCTGCTGCTCAACAACACCGAAATCACCGGCGGCCCGAACGGTATTAGCCAGATCCCGAAACCCACCTTTTTCGGGCTTGAGTTCAGCCGCAGCGCGCGTGAAGGCGGCTGGGATACCTTCAGCAACTTCTTTAACGTGAAGTATGACCCGTCCGATCGCGTGATTTTCCTCTATCTGGTGGCGCTGCTGCTGGTGGTGTTCTCGCTGTTTGTCATCAACCGTCTGCTGCGCATGCCGCTGGGACGTGCGTGGGAAGCGCTGCGTGAAGATGAAATCGCCTGCCGTTCGCTGGGCTTAAATCCTACACGCATCAAGCTGACCGCCTTTACCATCAGCGCCGCGTTCGCGGGTTTTGCCGGCACGCTGTTTGCCGCGCGGCAGGGTTTTGTCAGCCCGGAATCGTTCACCTTTGCCGAGTCGGCCTTTGTGCTGGCGATTGTGGTACTGGGTGGGATGGGTTCGCAGTTTGCGGTCATCCTCGCAGCTATCCTGCTGGTCGTGTCACGCGAACTGATGCGTGATTTCAATGAATACAGCATGTTAATGCTGGGTGGTTTGATGGTACTGATGATGATCTGGCGTCCGCAGGGCTTGTTGCCGATGACCCGTCCGCAGTTGAAGCTGAAAAACGGGGAAGCAAAAGGAGAGCAGGCATGAGTCAGCCATTATTATCCGTTAACGGCCTGATGATGCGCTTCGGCGGTCTGCTGGCGGTGAACAACGTTGAGCTGGAACTGAGGCCGCAGGAAATCGTCTCGTTAATCGGGCCAAACGGCGCGGGTAAAACCACGGTCTTTAACTGCCTGACCGGTTTTTATAAACCGACGGGCGGGACGATTAAGCTGCGCGACCAGCATCTGGAAGGGCTGCCGGGTCAGCAAATCGCGCGTATGGGCGTGGTGCGTACTTTCCAGCATGTACGCCTGTTTCGTGAAATGACGGTGATTGAAAACCTGCTGGTGGCGCAACATCAGCAATTGAAAACCGGCGTCTTTTCCGGCCTGTTAAAAACGCCGTCGTTCCGTCGCGCGCAGAGTGAAGCCCTGGATCGCGCCGCCACCTGGCTTGCGCGTATTGGTTTGCTGGAGCATGCCAACCGTCAGGCCAGTAACCTCGCCTACGGTGACCAGCGTCGTTTGGAGATCGCCCGCTGCATGGTGACACAGCCGGAAATCCTGATGCTCGACGAACCGGCCGCTGGCCTCAACCCGAAAGAGACTAAAGAGCTGGACGAGCTGATTGCCGAGCTGCGCAACCATCACAACACCACCATTCTGTTGATTGAGCACGATATGAAACTGGTGATGGGAATTTCCGACCGTATTTACGTGGTGAACCAGGGCACGCCGCTGGCGAACGGGACGCCGGAACAGATTCGTAATAACCCGGACGTGATCCGCGCCTATTTAGGTGAAGCATAATGGGGGCGAGGCATAATATGGATAAGGCGATGTTATCGTTCGATAAAGTCAGCGCCCACTACGGCAAAATTCAGGCGCTGCACGAGGTTAGCCTGTATATCAATCAGGGTGAAATCGTAACGCTTATCGGCGCCAACGGCGCGGGGAAAACTACCCTGCTCGGTACGTTATGCGGCGACCCACGCGCGACCAGCGGGCGAATTGTCTTTGATGGTAAAGACATTACCGACTGGCAGACAGCGAAAATCATGCGCGAAGCGGTGGCGATCGTTCCGGAAGGGCGTCGTGTGTTTTCGCGTATGACGGTGGAAGAGAACCTGGCGATGGGCGGCTTCTTTGCCGAGAAGGACCAGTTTCAGGAACGTATCAAGTGGGTGTATGACCTGTTCCCGCGCCTGCATGAGCGTCGCATTCAGCGTGCGGGCACCATGTCCGGCGGTGAACAACAGATGCTGGCGATTGGCCGCGCGCTGATGAGCCAGCCGCGCCTGTTGCTGCTGGATGAACCTTCTCTGGGGTTGGCGCCGATTATCATCCAGCAGATCTTTAACACCATTGAGCAGTTGCGCGAGCAGGGGATGACCATCTTCCTCGTCGAGCAGAACGCCAACCAGGCGCTGAAACTCGCCGACCGCGGCTACGTGCTGGAAAACGGTCATGTGGTACTGGAAGACACCGGCGATGCGCTACTGGCGAATGAAGCGGTGCGTAGCGCTTATCTGGGCGGTTAAGATTTCTCTTAAGAGTTAAGGGGCCTGATGGCCCCTTTTTATCGCGTTATGTTATTATTGAGAATGGTTATCAATAATAATATGAACATGGAGAAAGGATGATACGTTCAGGTACCTGCATGATGATTGGAACTCTGTTATTGGCGTTTGCATCTGGCGCTCAGGCATTGGAACCGCAAACGTTCGACCCGCGCGATCCGTCTATCTGGGAAGAGAAACCAACCAACCCGTTGGCACAGTCCAGCTCGCCCTGCGAAGTCTTCACCAGCTCGGTATGCCCTGGCTGGGAAGATGAGAAATCAGATATCCAGCGTGAACGTGAGCGGCGGGAACAGCAGCGTTTACAGAATGAATTTGAACGACGCTGGCGTCGGGATTAACGTTACCGGAGTGAATGGGCAGCGTGTCAGGTCACGTCGCTAGCTAAATCTGCAGGTATTGCGAGCCTTGTCCCAGCAAGCATAGGTTATTTGCTGCATAATCAACGGCTTGATGTATATCTCGAGTCAATGGTAATTGAATGAATGATTTACCGCGTCAAACTGACGTGCTGCCCATGCCCGCAATAGAAGGTGTCACGGTCTCTTTTAATGGACTGCACTATCTGCGCCCCGAGCTGCTTCTGGATTTCGTGAGTATCAGTAGCGCGCCGTTGCTTGCCGTTACGCCTGTTGCATTGCTGTACTCTTCTGTTGGTGTGCTGCAGCAGGTCGAGTTACGCAAGCTGCCGGTTGAAGTCGTTGGCCGTGTGGTTTATCCCATCACTTCGCTGAAGCTTCCTGCGTTACGAGGAAAGCTCATCATTAACGCCCAGTCGCGACGGCTCAAGTTTCTGGAAAGTCTGGTGGCGATATCGCCGGAAGATAATATCCACGGTATGCAGGTTCTGGGCCTGGCGCTGGAGTTTACGTTCGCACAACCTGAGTGATCTCATCTGTACGGCAAATCTTTTTATGGGCCGGGTAAGGCACCTCCCCGGCTTTGTTGTGCTCCACCCCGCATTTTCCTGTCACTCCGCTTTCACCGCCTTGCCATCTGTTTGTCGCCTTACTATCTTTTTTTTGTAATAAAAAAGTTATTTTTCTGTCATTCGAGCATGTCATGTTACCCCCGCGAGCATAAAACGCGTGATATCGCGCATCCGGCACAACAAGAGAGATAACCGATGATATCGTTACGACATACAGCTTTAGGACTGGCACTTAGCCTGGCATTTGCAGGTCAGGCGCTGGCAGTTACCACCATCCCGTTCTGGCACTCAATGGAAGGCGAACTGGGTAAAGAAGTTGATTCACTGGCGCAACGTTTTAATGCCGCCAACCCCGACTACAAAATTGTTCCACAGTACAAAGGTAACTACGAGCAGAGCCTGAGCGCAGGTATTGCCGCCTTCCGTACCGGAAACGCCCCTGCGCTGTTGCAGGTTTATGAAGTGGGTACGGCAACGATGATGGCCTCAAAAGCCATTAAACCGGTCTATGAAGTATTCAAAGAGGCTGGCATCAACTTCGATGAATCTCAGTTCGTGCCGACGGTTTCCGGTTATTACACTGACTCGAAAAGCGGACATCTGCTCTCCCAGCCGTTTAACAGCTCCACGCCGGTGCTGTATTACAACAAAGACGCCTTCAAAAAAGCCGGTTTAGACCCTGAGCAACCGCCAAAAACCTGGCAGGATCTGGCGGAATACACCGCGAAGCTGAAAGCCGCAGGTATGAAGTGTGGCTACGCCAGCGGTTGGCAGGGCTGGATTCAGATCGAAAACTTCAGCGCCTGGAACGGTCTGCCGGTCGCCACCAAAAACAACGGTTTTGACGGTACTGACGCGGTGCTGGAGTTCAATAAACCGGAGCAGGTGAAACACATTGCACTACTGGAAGAACTGAATAAAAAAGGTGATTTCAGCTACTTCGGACGTAAAGATGAATCCACCGAGAAGTTCTACAATGGGGATTGCGCCATTACCACTGCTTCTTCTGGTTCTCTGGCCGACATCCGTCACTACGCCAAATTCAACTATGGCGTCGGCATGATGCCGTACGATGCCGACGTGAAGGGTGCGCCGCAGAATGCGATTATCGGTGGGGCCAGCCTGTGGGTGATGCAAGGCAAAGACAAAGCCACCTACGAAGGCGTAGCGCAGTTCCTTAACTTCCTCGCGAAGCCTGAGATTGCTGCCGAATGGCACCAGAAAACCGGCTATCTGCCGATCACCACCGCCGCGTACGATCTGACTCGGGAGCAGGGCTTCTATGATAAGAACCCCGGGGCCGATATCGCCACCCGTCAGATGCTGAACAAACCGCCGTTACCGTTCACTAAAGGGCTGCGTCTGGGCAACATGCCGCAGATCCGTACCATCGTGGATGAAGAGCTGGAAAGCGTGTGGACCGGAAAGAAAACCCCACAGCAGGCGTTGGATGCCGCGGTTGAGCGTGGCAATCAGTTACTGCGCCGCTTTGAGCAATCGACCAAATCTTAATATGAAATGCCGGGTGGCGGCTTCGCCTTACCCGGCCTACAAAGTACGCGTAGGCCGGATAAGCGTAGCGCCATCCGGCACCTTCCAGGAAAAGAACCTTCATGTCCTCATCCCGTCCGGTGTTCCGCTCGCGCTGGCTTCCCTATTTACTGGTGGCCCCGCAGTTGGTTATCACCGTTATTTTCTTTATCTGGCCCGCCGGTGAAGCGCTGTGGTACTCGCTACAAAGCGTTGATCCTTTTGGCCTTTCCAGCCAGTTTGTCGGACTGGAAAACTTTGTCGCGCTGTTTCATGACCCGTACTACCTTGATTCGTTCTGGACGACGATAAAGTTCAGTACGTTGGTTACGGTAAGCGGCCTGCTGGTGTCGCTGTTTTTTGCTGCGCTGGTGAATTACGTGGTGCGCGGTAGCCGTTTTTACCAGACGTTAATGCTACTCCCCTACGCCGTTGCGCCTGCCGTCGCCGCCGTACTGTGGATCTTCCTGTTCAACCCGGGTCGCGGGCTGATTACCCATTTTCTCGGTGAGTTTGGCTATGACTGGAACCACGCGCAAAACAGCGGTCAGGCAATGTTTCTGGTGGTGTTCGCGTCGGTCTGGAAGCAGATTAGTTACAACTTCCTGTTCTTCTTTGCCGCACTGCAATCTATTCCCCGGTCGCTGATCGAAGCCGCCGCAATTGATGGCGCGGGGCCGATTCGCCGCTTCTTTAAACTGGCGCTACCGCTGATTGCGCCGGTCAGTTTCTTCCTGCTGGTGGTGAATCTGGTGTATGCCTTCTTTGACACCTTCCCGGTGATCGACGCTGCCACGGCAGGTGGGCCGGTACAGGCGACCACGACGTTGATTTATAAGATCTATCGTGAAGGCTTTGTCGGCCTGGATCTCTCTGCGTCAGCCGCGCAGTCGGTGGTGCTGATGTTCCTGGTCATTATTTTGACGGTGGTGCAGTTCCGCTATGTGGAAAGTAAGGTGCGTTATCAATGATTGAGAACCGTCGTGGGCTGACAATATTCAGCCATACCATGCTGATGCTGGGGATCATGGTGATCCTGTTCCCGTTGTATGTCGCGTTTGTCGCGGCGACGCTGGACAACAAAGCGGTATTTGAAACGCCGATGACACTGGTTCCCGGCACGCAGTTGCTGGAAAACATGAAATATATCTGGGTCAACGGCGTAGGCGTCAACAGCGCGCCATTCTGGTTGATGATGCTCAACAGTTTCATCATGGCGTTCAGTATTACGGTGGGGAAAATCACCGTCTCTATGCTCTCTGCGTTCGCTATCGTCTGGTTTCGCTTTCCGCTGCGCAACCTGTTCTTCTGGATGATTTTTATCACCCTGATGCTGCCGGTTGAGGTGCGTATTTTCCCAACGGTGGAAGTGATCGCCAACCTGAAAATGCTCGACAGCTACGCGGGTCTGACGCTGCCGCTGATGGCATCGGCTACTGCGACCTTCCTGTTCCGTCAGTTTTTTATGACGCTACCGGATGAGCTGGTTGAAGCGGCGCGTATTGACGGCGCGTCACCGATGCGTTTTTTCCGCGATATCGTGCTACCGCTGTCAAAAACCAATCTGGCGGCGCTGTTCGTGATCACCTTTATTTACGGCTGGAACCAGTATTTGTGGCCGTTGTTAATTATTACCGATGTCAACTTGGGCACTGCGGTAGCGGGCATCAAAGGCATGATCGCCACCGGCGAAGGTACCACCCAATGGAATCAGGTGATGGCAGCCATGCTGCTGACGCTCATCCCTCCGGTAATCATCGTGTTAGCCATGCAGCGTGCCTTCGTGCGTGGTTTAGTGGACAGTGAGAAATAAAATGGCTGGTTTAAAACTACAGGCAGTAACCAAAAGCTGGGATGGCAAAACCCAGGTGATTAAACCGCTGACGCTGGACGTTGCGGACGGTGAGTTTATCGTGATGGTCGGGCCATCCGGCTGCGGCAAGTCTACGCTGCTGCGGATGGTAGCTGGGCTGGAGCGGGTCAGCGGCGGCGATATCTGGATCGATAATAAGCGCGTCACCGAGATGGAGCCGAAAGATCGCGGCATTGCAATGGTGTTCCAGAACTATGCCCTCTACCCGCATATGAGCGTGGAAGAAAACATGGCCTGGGGATTGAAGATTCGTGGAATGGGCAAGGAGCATATTGCCGAACGGGTGAAAGAGGCGGCACGTATTCTCGAACTGGGTGAATTGCTTAAACGTCGCCCGCGCGAACTTTCAGGCGGCCAGCGTCAGCGCGTGGCGATGGGACGGGCGATTGTTCGCGATCCGGCGGTATTCCTGTTCGATGAGCCGCTTTCTAACCTCGATGCCAAGCTGCGCGTCCAGATGCGTCTGGAGTTACAACATCTGCATCGCCGACTGAAAACCACCTCGCTGTATGTGACGCACGATCAGGTTGAAGCGATGACCCTTGCCCAGCGGGTGATGGTGATGAACAAAGGCATTGCCGAGCAGATCGGTACGCCGGTTGAGGTGTACGAGAAACCTGCCAGCCGTTTTGTGGCGAGCTTTATCGGCAGCCCGGCGATGAACCTGCTGGACGGGCGCATCAGCGCTTCAGGTACGCATTTTGAACTGGATGACGGCATGGCCTTGCCCATCGCCAGGAATGTCCGGGAGTATATTGGGCGTAACATGACGCAGGGTATCCGCCCGGAGCATATTGCGTTAAGCTCGCAGGCCGATGGCGGTGTGCCGTTGGTTGTCGACACCCTGGAAATGCTGGGCGCGGATAACCTTGCGCACGGACGTTGGGGTGAGCAAAAACTGGTGGTGCGACTGGCGCATCAGCATCGCCCGACGGCAGGCAGCACGCTATGGCTGCATCTGCCAGAAAATCATTTGCATCTCTTTGATGGCGAAACAGGACAACGCGTATGAGTAACTGGCCTTATCCCCACATTGCCGCCCATCGCGGCGGCGGTAAGCTGGCACCGGAAAACACCCTGGCGGCGATCGACGTGGGTGCGCGATACGGGCATACCATGATTGAATTTGACGCTAAATTGTCGAAAGACGGCGAGATCTTTTTGCTGCACGACGACAATCTCGAGCGGACCAGTAACGGCTGGGGCGTGGCGGGTGAGCTGAACTGGCAGGATCTATTACGTGTGGACGCAGGCGGCTGGTTTAGCGGCGAGTTTAAAGGCGAACCGCTGCCGCTGCTCTCGCAAGTGGCTGAGCGCTGCCGTCAGCACGGCATGATGGCGAATATTGAAGTTAAACCCACGACCGGCACCGGAACGTTAACCGGCAAAGTCGTGGCGCTGGCTGCGCGTGAACTGTGGGTGGGAATGACGCCGCCGCTGTTGTCGTCTTTTGAAATTGACGCGCTTGAAGCAGCGCAGCAGGCGGCTCCGGAACTGCCGCGCGGATTACTGCTTGATGAATGGCGTGACGACTGGCGCGAACTCACTACCCGGCTCGGCTGCGTCTCGATTCATCTTAATCATAAGCTGCTGGATGAAGCGCGCGTGGATGCGCTGCGCGACGCGGGGCTACGTATTTTGGTTTATACCGTCAACCGACCCCAGCGCGCGGCAGAGCTGCTGCGCTGGGGAGTGGACTGCATCTGTACCGATGCCATTGATACAATAGGGCCGGATTTCCAGCCCTATTAAGGCCCGATCGTTTTTAACGGAACGTTAGGCTGCGGCGTGCTGGAGGGCTTCAGCATGTCGCCGTTCTTTTTCTCCGACAGCATATGTTGCTGTTTATTCAGCGAACTGTCCGGGTTACGAGTTCCGTTCAACATGCCACCGTTGCTGTTGGGCAGCATCTGTTGTTGACCCGTATTCAACTCTCCCGGCTGAGACTGAAGGACTCGCTGGGAATTAGTGTTGATTTGGTTTTCCATATGCTGTTGCTGCATGCGGGTTTGCGTTTGCAACTGCTGGTTGAGCATCCCTTTTTGCTGAATTTGCTGCGTTTGCATTTGGGTTTGCATACGCTGCTGGCTCGGGATCTGGTAACCCGGTTGATTCGGGTTATTCATGGTGTTGATGGGCTGTGCAAAGCCTGCAAACGGCAATAGCATGGCTAAAAGTAAGAGTCGTTTCATCGCTTTTCTCCTCTCGGGGATCGTTTAAGTTTACTCCTTTCTCGCCGTTACGATGATTATTTCAGAGTTATGCACCAGGCTTAGTGGGGGCTGACCCCATACATCTGGAGAATAACGATGATAAAACCGACGTTTTTACGCCGGGTAGCCATTGCTGCTCTGCTCTCAGGAAGTTGTTTTAGCGTTGCTGCTGCGCCGGCAGCGCCACCACCGGTATCCTACGGTGTCGAGGAAGATGTGTTCCGTCCCGTGCGTGCGCAGCAGGGAATGGTGGCCTCGGTGGATGCATTAGCCACCCAGGTTGGGGTGGATATCCTCAAACAGGGGGGCAATGCCGTCGATGCCGCCGTGGCCGTTGGCTATGCGCTGGCGGTGACGCATCCGCAGGCGGGTAATCTGGGCGGTGGTGGTTTTATGCTGCTGCGTACCAAAGACGGTAATACGACGGCGATTGATTTTCGTGAAATGGCGCCTGCTGCCGCGACCCGTGATATGTTCCTCGACGATCAGGGTAACGCCGATGCGAAAAAGTCGCTGACGTCGCATCTGGCATCCGGTACGCCGGGTACCGTGGCGGGTTTCTCGCTGGCGCTGGAGAAATACGGCACGATGCCGCTGAACAAAGTGGTGCGCCCGGCGATGAAGCTGGCGGAAGAGGGTTTTGTGGTTAACGATGCGCTGGCCGATGACTTAAAAACTTACGGCAGCGAAGTGATCCCTAATCATGAGAACAGCAAAGCCATTTTCTGGAAAGACGGTGAGCCGCTGAAAAAAGGCGATAAGCTGGTCCAGAAGAATCTGGCGAAAAGCCTGGAAATGATTGCCGAAAATGGCCCGGATGCGTTTTATAAAGGGGCGATTGCCGACCAGATTGCCGGGGAAATGCAGAAGAACGGCGGTCTGATGACCAAAGAGGATTTAGCCAGCTATAAAGCCGTTGAGCGTACGCCAATCAGTGGTGACTATCGCGGGTATCAGGTCTTCTCCATGCCGCCGCCATCCTCGGGCGGTATTCACATCGTGCAGATCCTTAATATTCTTGAAAACTTCGATATGAAGAAGTACGGCTTTGGCAGTGCCGATGCCATGCAAATCATGGCGGAAGCGGAAAAATACGCCTATGCCGACCGTTCAGAGTATCTGGGTGACCCGGACTTTGTGAAAGTGCCGTGGCAGGCGCTGACCAACAAAGCCTATGCGAAAACGCTGGCCGATCAAATTGATATCAACAAGGCCAAACCTTCCAGCCAGATAAAACCGGGCAAGCTCGCCCCGTATGAAAGCAACCAGACCACCCACTTCTCGGTGGTGGATAAAGACGGCAATGCCGTGGCGGTGACCTATACCCTGAATACTACCTTCGGCACCGGGATTGTGGCGGGTAATACCGGTATTCTGCTCAATAATGAAATGGACGATTTCTCTGCCAAGCCAGGCGTGCCGAACGTATACGGACTGGTGGGCGGCGACGCCAACGCGGTTGGTCCGAAGAAGCGTCCGCTGTCGTCTATGTCGCCGACTATCGTGGTAAAAGACGGAAAAACCTGGCTGGTGACCGGCAGCCCTGGCGGGAGTCGAATCATCACTACCGTGCTGCAAATGGTAGTGAACAGCATTGATTTCGGAATGAACGTCGCCGAAGCGACCAACGCGCCGCGCTTCCATCATCAGTGGTTGCCGGATGAGCTTCGCGTTGAGAAGGGCTTCAGCCCGGATACAATCAAACTGCTGGAGCAAAAAGGACAGAAAGTGGCGCTGAAAGAGGCGATGGGCAGCACACAAAGTATTATGGTTGGGCCGGATGGCGCACTGTATGGCGCGTCCGACCCGCGTTCCGTAGATGACTTAACGGCGGGATACTAAGCATAACGGCCCTCTTCGATGGGAGAGGGCTTGTCGGGTAGTTTTCACTATAGTGAATGGTCTTGGTGATGCTGGTCAATTTCGATTAGCAACTTATGGCCTTGGGCAGATACGCGATAATAATCCATTCCTGAGGGGGTCCTTGCTACTATATCGACTAAACCCGCTTTAGATAGGTTATTTATGAGCCTGACTACGTTACCAACTCCATCCATTTTCCTACTGGTCATTGCGCGATCAAGATTATACCAGGTCCAATTTACGTCATCTCTGGAAGCTAATAATTTCAAGATGTTAAGTTCAGTATTGTTTACCATGATGGTGCATCCGGGTGATAAAGGTCATTACCAGTTATTCTATAATCTTCGAGTGTTGATGTATGCGTGTTATTCCATAGATCATAAGCCTCTTGGTTATCGCTTGGCCTGCCAGTTTCCCAACCTAAATTGCAATAACGTTGATACTCTCGACATTCATGAGTGTAGTAGTTTAAATCCACTTGTTCTGGTAACAACTCACCGTTCGCTATCTTTTTTAACGGCTTACCATAAATTCATTACCAGGATCTGGATCGAAGCGAGATATGTGTTTTTCTACAATTGCAATTCCTTCATGGGTAATATTTACGCCTTCAGTTGTAAGATGTTCAACAGGGCCTCCCGCTTTATCTGGATCAAATGGCCTTGATGTATAAGTTCCTTTCGCTCCAAACTGCTCCAGTTCTTCTAATTCAGGAAATTTCATCCTTCCCATAGTTAAGCCTGCAGCTACTGAAGCACCAAGAATCAGCAATCCTTTGTTATCCATAACCTGCTCGTAACCCGCAGGAGCATCGCCACCCAGCTTTTCCGCCGTTTCCCTGAAACCGTCGATATTGCCGTTGTAGATCCCTCCGGCGGCAAGCAGTCTGCCAACCCCTTTGCTGTTTAACGTTTTGAGGCCGTTGTCTGCGGGGGTTTTTGGTCGGGGGATAAACAGGCGGTTGTAGTTTTCGGGCAATGCCAGGTAGCTGAACTCAGTGTTGGCAATAAGATGTTTGCAAAGGATATATTCATAGCTGATGGTTATTGTTTCTGTATCTAAATTATTTTCACTGAATTGGTGTTGAATACCTGATAAGAATGCTCCCCGCAGTTGAATATAATAATACTTCTCCCATCTACCGAATCTATTGATACGGTAGAAATAAAACTCCATATACAACTGTTCGTTGTTATTAATCGTATTAACAAACAACGGTGTACTTTTATCGATAAGTTTACAAAATCGCAGTCCGTGCAAATGTGAACCTCTGCCAGTACTGGTTATACTATTAGAGAGCGAAAAGGCAAAAATCTCGTCTTCGTGCCCTGATTGCCAGCGGTTACCCACAGATGCAACGGTTCCACATCCGTCAGAAATAGCGCCCTGCTGTTGTCCAGAAACCATCAGATAGACGATATCACTCATGACATCCTTATCCTTTTATTACGTGTTGTCGTGAAAAGGGTAATTCTTTCTTTGTTGTAATTACGCTTTCTGATGGCGTTCGTATATAGCAGAAATAAAACGTTTCACTTTAAGTGAGTTTTTTTGAGGGGAATCTGAATATAAATAATGTGTAAGATGAGAATTTATATATTCAATAATTTGGAGTTATAGATGGAGTATTGGTCGATATTGTTTTATCCATATCGATAGCCTACAGCATTCTGAACGATGTAGGCCTGACTGGTAGGTTATGGCGCATATTGCTGCAGTGATTCGGACCAGCGGAATATTTGGCTGCTTTTATCCTGTAGATTAACGCGCTCTAAGTCATAAAACCCGTGCGTCTTTGCCGAGCGCATTTTGAGAATGTACTTACTTTCGCTGATGTCGTGCTGCCTTGTGCCGTCTTTATTCCAGTCTCCGGCGATGTCTGAATAGTAATAAACAAGGTCAGAAAACACGTTGATTATTTTGCTGTCTTTGATGGTGTAGAGTTCCAGCACTTCATAAAATGCGCCACCGCCGGAGTAGGCATCGGAGTATCCACCCCGTACCCCGAATGCCAGGGTATCGGGTGCTATCCGGTACGGTGCCAGATCCAGCTTTGTATAATAAGCCAGCGGTCTGACGGACTCATCATCGCTCTCTTTTTCAGCGGCTTTATTCCACTCTGAGAGCTGGTTTAACGGTTTTTCCGAGCGTGCAATCGGCGTTAGCTGTGGATTCTGCCAGGAAAAAACGCCGAGATATAATTTATTAGCGCGCCCGTTGCTGTAGTTTTCCGGGCAGGTGTTATCCGCGTATTTTTTTGCTTGCTCGGCGTCAGCCGTATTATCGGCAAAACAGGCAATGCCAATATATTTACCGTCTTTTCCCCAAGATTTAGCACCAGTCAGGATCAGGTTGTCAGGATCTTCATTCGGTGCAACCCAGGCAATCCACTGCTTTTCAGATAAGCCCTGAGGAAGCTCACCAAATCCTTTTGCAGGGGTTGCTCCCGCCATTTGTTCAGCGAAAATCTGTTTACCTTCCGGATGTTGGATGGCACTGGGTACGGAATCGAGATTTTGTACAGTAGTGGCAAAAGCAGGGGAGAGCGAGGCCAGCAAAACCAGGGGAAGAAACTTTTTCACTATTGCGTCCTTTCAATAATCAGGGCGATATGACTCGCCCTTAAATTTATTTCACGCGCGCCATAAAGTACGCATCAACGTATTCACCGTTGCGCAGGCCGTATTTTTTACCGGTGCCTTCGATTTCAAAACCGTACTTCTTATAGACCGCTACGGCGGGCTCGTTATCAACAAATACCGTTAGCTCAATGCGGTCAACGCGCAGCCAGTTGTCGCACATATCGATCATGGTGCGGATCAGCGCGCTGGCGACGCCGCGGTTTTGCCAACGAGCGTCAACGCAAATACCGAAATCAGCGACGTGGCTGCGGCGCGGGCGCTGGGCAACTGCAATGGAAAGATGTCCCACGACGATATCATCGATGCAGGCAACCAGCTGTTTGATCCCCGGCTGATCGGCGAGTCGCGTTTGCCACATCTCCATGGAAGGATGAGGAACCTGTAGCGTGTTGTGGTACACCTCCGGCTGGGCGTGGATCTGACGAATGGCATCGTAATCTTTCGGTTCAGCGTGGCGTATCACTATCTCACTCATTCCTTATCTCCTGCAGGGTTAATTGAGCATTTACACTCGCTGAGAAAGAAAATTCCGTCAACTGCATTTTTTTGCAAAAAGAAGTAGACAAGTGCGAATGAGAATGATTATTATTGCTCTGCGTTCAGGGGAACCCCTACGGAGAACCTGAAAGCACGACATTGCTCACATTGCTTCCAGTATTACTTTAGCCAGCTTTTGCTGGCTTTTTTTTGGGGTTTTGTTTCAGCCTGGCTTACTTGTCATTTTGTCCCCGGGAAGTGCTCGTGCTCCTCACGTACATTTAGTACGCTCCGGGCCCTGCGCGCTTGCCGTGAACAAACTGACCGCGACGCCGACGGCCGATTTTGAGGCATCTGCTTTTGTAGGCCGAATAAGGCAATGCCACCATCCGGCAAAGAATCCAACATTCAGTCTCCAGCCGCTTTGCGCTATGGTGTAGACAATCACCTTCAAAAGGATCGTCTCATGACCTTACACTGCGCATTTATTGGATTCGGTAAAAGCACCACCCGTTACCATCTCCCTTACGTTCTGAATCGTAAAGATACCTGGCATGTCGCGCATATTTTCCGTCGTCACGCTAAACCGGAAGAGCAGGCACCGATCTATTCCCATATTCACTTCACCAGCGATCTGGATGAGGTGTTGGGCGATCCGCAGGTAAAACTGGTGATCGTCTGTACGCATGCTGATAGCCATTTTGAATACGCCAAACGCGCGCTGGAAGCGGGTAAAAGCGTGCTGGTTGAGAAACCGTTCACGCCGACGCTGGCGGAAGCAAAAGTGTTGTTCGAACTGGCGAAAAGCAAAGGACTGACCGTCACACCGTATCAGAATCGGCGTTTTGACTCCTGTTTTCTCACTGCTAAAAAAGCGATTGAGAGCGGCAAACTGGGTGAAATAGTGGAAGTTGAAAGCCATTTTGACTACTACCGACCCGTGGCGGAAACCAAACCGGGCTTGCCACAGGACGGCGCATTCTATGGTCTGGGCGTACACACCATGGATCAGATTATTTCCCTTTTCGGGCGTCCCGACCATGTAGCCTATGACATTCGCAGTCTGCGCAACAAAGCGAACCCGGATGATACCTTTGAAGCGCAATTGTTCTATGGCGACCTGAAAGCCATTGTGAAAACCAGCCATCTGGTGAAAATCGACTATCCGAAGTTTATCGTTCATGGCACCAAAGGCTCGTTTGTGAAGTACGGCATCGACCAGCAGGAAACCAGCCTGAAGGCCAATATCATGCCCGGTGAACCCGGTTTCGCCGCTGACGATTCTGTTGGTGTGCTGGAGTATGTCAATGATGACGGTGTTACGGTGAAAGAAGAGGTGAAACCGGAAGTGGGGGACTACGGTCGCGTCTATGATGCGCTGTACCAGACGCTGACCGTCGGTACGCCTAATTACGTCAAGGAATCTGAAGTTCTTACCAACCTGGAAATCCTCGAGCGTGCTTTCGAACAGGCAACGCCTGCCACGATAACCCTCGCTAAATAGCCTGCGCAGACTCCTCTGGGCTTGTTCATATTTTTTGAACAGAGGAGTCAATTTTCACCCTCTATGATCCCAGGCGGATTGAGTCCACACTTACTCCATCGAAAACATCTGGGGGTGAACATAATGATCTATTTACGCAAAGCTAACGACCGTGGCCATGCTAATCATGGTTGGCTCGATTCCTGGCATACCTTTTCTTTTGCCAACTACTATGACCCGAATTTTATGGGATTCTCGGCACTGCGCGTGATTAATGATGACGTGATAGACGCAGGCCAGGGCTTTGGTACTCACCCCCATAAAGACATGGAAATCCTGACTTATGTGCTGGAAGGCGCGGTGGAGCATCAGGACAGTATGGGCAATAAGGAGCAGGTTCCGGCCGGTGAATTCCAGATTATGAGCGCCGGTACGGGGATCCGTCATTCGGAGTACAACCCGAGCAATACTGAGAAACTGCATCTGTATCAAATCTGGATCATGCCGCAGGAAAACGGGATTACGCCGCGCTATGAACAGCGCCGTTTCGATGCGGTGCAGGGCAAACAGCTGGTGCTGTCGCCGGATGCCCGTGATGGTTCGCTGAAAGTGTACCAGGATATGGAGCTGTATCGCTGGGCACTGCTCAAAGATGAGCAGTCGGTGCATCAGATTGCCGCCGAGCGCCGCGTCTGGATCCAGGTGGTAAAAGGCAATGTCACCATTAACGGCACCAAAGCCACCACCAGCGATGGTCTGGCAATCTGGGATGAGCAGGCAATTTCGATTCATGCCGATAGCGACAGCGAAGTGTTACTGTTTGACCTGCCGCCAGTATAACGTGCTGTAGCCCTTTGTAGGCCGGATAAGACGCGAAAGCGTCGACATCCGGCTTTTCATCGTTTGTCATTAATTCCGCACGTCCGTGGTAAACTGGGCAAATCTATCCCTTTTTAACGCTTCAGGACGATGAAAAAGAAAAGACCCGTACTTCAGGATGTAGCCGACCGCGTGGGCGTGACCAAAATGACGGTCAGCCGCTTTTTGCGTAACCCGGAGCAGGTCTCCGTGGCGCTGCGGGGCAAAATTGCCGCTGCACTTGATGAGCTGGGTTATATTCCCAATCGCGCACCTGATATCCTTTCTAACGCCACCAGTCGCGCTATCGGCGTGCTGTTACCGTCTCTCACCAACCAGGTTTTTGCTGAAGTGTTACGCGGCATTGAGGCCGTCACCGACGCGCATGGTTATCAAACCATGCTGGCGCACTACGGCTATAAGCCCGAAATGGAGCAAGAGCGTCTGGAGTCGATGCTGTCGTGGAATATCGATGGTCTGATCCTCACTGAACGTAGCCATACACCCCGTACGCTGAAAATGATCGAAGTCGCGGGAATCCCGGTCGTCGAGCTGATGGACAGTCAGTCCCCGTGTCTGGATATCGCCGTCGGTTTTGATAACTTCGAGGCCGCACGTCAGATGACCGCCGCTATCATCGCCCGTGGACACCGTCATGTTGCTTATCTCGGCGCGCGTCTTGATGAACGTACTATCATCAAACAGAGGGGCTACGAACAGGCTATGCGCGATGCCAATCTGGTGCCGTACAGCGTGATGGTGGAGCAGTCTTCATCTTACTCATCCGGTATTGAACTTATCCGCCAGGCGCGGCGTGAATATCCGCAACTGGACGGTGTGTTCTGTACCAACGATGACCTGGCGGTAGGGGCGGCATTTGAATGTCAGCGTTTAGGGCTGAAAATCCCGGATGATATGGCGATTGCCGGTTTCCACGGCCATGATATCGGCCAGGTAATGGAGCCGCGTCTGGCGAGTGTGCTCACGCCGCGTGAACGGATGGGCAGCATTGGCGCAGAACGCCTGCTGGCGCGTATCCGAGGTGAAGCAGTCACACCTAAAATGTTAGATTTAGGTTTCACCTTGTCACCGGGTGGATCTATTTAAGCCAACAACTTTGAAGTAGCTCACACTTATACACTTCGAGCACGAATGGATATTGCTTCTCTATTTATCCGGCTGGACAATGTTACCGATAACAGTTACCCGTAACAATTTCCTGATTCTTGTACCAGTGGGGGCAACGCTTTGAGCACGACTAATCATGATCACCACGTTTACGTTCTGATGGGCGTATCGGGCAGCGGTAAATCTGCTGTCGCCAGCGAAGTGGCGCATCAACTGCAGGCCGCGTTTCTTGATGGCGATTTTCTCCATCCGCGCAGCAACATCATGAAAATGGCTTCCGGTGAGCCACTCAACGATGACGACCGTAAACCGTGGTTACAGGCGCTGAATGACGCCGCCTTTGCGATGCAGCGTACCAATAAGGTGTCGCTGATCGTCTGTTCCGCGCTGAAAAAAGTCTATCGCGATCAGCTGCGCGACGGTAACCCGAACCTTTCATTCATTTACCTGAAGGGCGATTTTGACGTAATCGAAAGCCGCCTGAAGGCACGTAAAGGCCACTTCTTCAAAACGCAAATGCTGGTAACCCAGTTCGAAGCGCTGGAAGAACCGGGTGCGAATGAAAATGATGTTCTGGTGGTTGATATCGATCAGCCGCTGGACGGTGTGGTAGCTAGCACCATTGAAGTGATTAACCAGGGCAGTAAGTAGTGACTACATTAACGCTTGTTTTAACAGCAGTAGGGTCTGTTTTATTACTGCTGTTTTTGGTGATGAAGGCGCGTATGCATGCCTTTGTTGCTTTGATGGTGGTGTCCATTGGTGCAGGTCTCTTTTCCGGTATGCCGCTTGATAAAATCGCGGCGACCATGGAAAAAGGGATGGGAGGCACGCTCGGCTTTCTGGCGATTGTGGTGGCGCTGGGAGCGATGTTTGGCAAGATTCTGCATGAGACCGGCGCGGTCGATCAGATTGCCGTCAAGATGCTGAAATCTTTCGGTCACAGCCGCGCGCATTATGCGATTGGCCTGGCCGGCCTGATTTGCGCGCTACCGCTGTTCTTTGAAGTGGCGATTGTGCTGCTGATAAGCGTGGCGTTCTCAATGGCGCGTCACACCGGAACGAACCTGGTGAAGCTGGTTATTCCGCTGTTTGCGGGGGTGGCAGCAGCTGCGGCGTTCCTGCTGCCGGGACCTGCGCCGATGCTGCTGGCATCCCAAATGCACGCTGACTTTGGCTGGATGATCCTGATTGGCCTGTGCGCAGCCATTCCGGGCATGATTATTGCCGGGCCGTTGTGGGGCAATTTCATCAGCCGTTACGTTGAACTGCATGTGCCAGAAGACATTACCGAGCCGCATCTGGGCGAAGGCAAAATGCCCTCCTTTGGCTTCAGTCTGGCGCTGATCCTGCTGCCGTTAGTACTGGTTGGCCTGAAAACCATCGCCGCGCGCTTTGTACCAGTTGGTTCTTCAACCTACGAATGGTTCGAGTTTATCGGTCACCCGTTTACCGCGATTCTGGTTGCCTGTCTGGTGGCGATTTACGGCCTAGCAGTGCGCCAGGGCATGGCAAAAGATCGGGTGATGGAGATATGCGGTCACGCGCTGCAACCGGCGGGTATTATTCTGCTGGTGATTGGTGCGGGCGGCGTGTTCAAGCAGGTGCTGGTTGATTCCGGCGTTGGCCCGGCATTGGGTGAAGCGTTAACCGGTATGGGGCTGCCCATTGCCATTACCTGCTTCGTGCTGGCGGCGGCGGTACGTATCATTCAGGGTTCCGCGACCGTGGCCTGCTTAACGGCGGTCGGTCTGGTCATGCCGGTGATTGAGCAACTGAACTACTCCGGTGCGCAGATGGCGGCGCTGTCTATCTGTATCGCAGGCGGCTCAATCGTCGTCAGCCACGTTAACGACGCTGGTTTCTGGCTGTTCGGGAAATTCACCGGCGCGACCGAAGCGCAAACGCTGAAGACCTGGACGATGATGGAAACTATCCTCGGCACGGTCGGCGCGATTGTCGGTATGATTGCTTTCCAGCTGCTGAGCTGAGTCTTGTTGCCCGGTGGCGCTGTGCTTACCGGGCCTGAAAACGGGCACATATCGACACCATAGGCCGGGTAAGGCGAGGCCGCCACCCGGCGAGCATATCACCCCTTCATCCACATCCGTACGCCATCGAGGAACATTTGGGTCGCCATCATCACCAGAATCAATCCCATCAGACGTTCCAGCGCGTTCACCCCTTTCTCGCCCAGCAGGCGTAAAAACAGCGACGACTGCAGCAGAATCACAAATGTCCCGCCCCAGGCGATCAGCAGCGCAATCACCAGATGCCCCATCTGATTTGGGTACTGATGTGATAACAGCATCAACGAGGCCAGGATTGTCGGCCCGGCCACCAGCGGGATTGCCAGCGGTACGATAAATGGCTCTTCGCCTGCCGGAAGGCCGGTGCTGTTCCCGGTGGCGCTGGGGAAAATCATCTTAATGGCGATCAGGAATAAAATGATGCCCCCGGAAATCGAGACGGTTTCTGCGCGCAGGTTAAGAAATGCCAGAATTTTCTCGCCCGCAAACAGGAATATCAGCATCACCAACAACGCAATGAACAGCTCGCGAATCATAATCGCGCGGCGGCGTTTTGGTTCGGTATGTTTCAATACGGACATGAAAATGGGCAGATTTCCGAGCGGATCCATAATCAGGATCAATAAAACTGCCGCTGAAATGATTTCATTCATAACTCAAATTCCCTGATAATTACCGCGGACTTTCTGCTTGCTTGCGCAGCGGGATAAGTCGCATTACTGATGGCTTCGCTATCATTGATTAATTTCACTTGCGACTTTGGCTGCATTTTGTATGGTGAAGGATATGCCACCAGGACGCTGGCATACATACACAGCACACATCTTCGCAGGAAAAAACGCTATGAAAAATGTTGGTTTTATCGGCTGGCGCGGTATGGTCGGCTCTGTTCTCATGCAACGCATGGTTGAGGAGCGTGACTTCGACGCCATTCGCCCTGTTTTCTTTTCTACTTCCCAGCTCGGGCAGGCGGCACCGACGTTTGGTGGAACCGCGACCGGCACGCTTCAGGACGCTTTTGATCTGGACGCGCTGAAGGCGCTCGATATCATCGTGACCTGTCAGGGCGGCGATTATACCAACGAAATCTATCCAAAGCTTCGTGAAAGCGGTTGGCAGGGTTACTGGATTGACGCGGCCTCTTCGCTGCGCATGAAAGACGATGCCATCATCATTCTCGATCCGGTTAACCAGGATGTGATTACCGACGGTCTGAACAAAGGTATTAAGACTTTTGTCGGCGGTAACTGTACCGTTAGCCTGATGCTGATGTCTCTCGGTGGCCTGTTTGCCAATGACCTGGTCGACTGGGTTTCCGTGGCGACCTATCAGGCGGCTTCCGGCGGCGGCGCACGTCATATGCGTGAACTGCTATCCCAGATGGGCCATTTGTATGGCCATGTGGCCGATGAACTGGCGACCCCTTCTTCTGCTATTCTCGATATCGAACGTAAAGTGACGACCCTGTCCCGCAGCGGTGAACTGCCGGTTGATAACTTTGGCGTACCGCTTGCCGGGAGCCTGATTCCGTGGATCGACAAACAGCTCGATAACGGTCAGAGCCGTGAAGAGTGGAAGGGACAGGCGGAAACCAACAAAATTCTCAACACCTCTGCTGTGATCCCGGTAGATGGCCTGTGTGTGCGCGTCGGCGCGCTGCGCTGCCACAGCCAGGCGTTCACCATTAAACTGAAAAAAGATGTGTCTATTCCGACCGTGGAAGAGCTGCTGGCGGCACACAATCCGTGGGCCAAAGTGGTGCCAAACGATCGGGATATCACCATGCGTGAGTTAACCCCGGCGGCCGTTACCGGTACGCTGACCACGCCAGTAGGCCGTCTGCGTAAGCTGAATATGGGACCGGAGTTCCTGTCAGCCTTTACCGTGGGCGATCAGTTGCTGTGGGGAGCTGCGGAGCCATTGCGCCGTATGCTGCGCCAGTTGGCGTAATAATTTGTTAACGATCAAGGGGTGAGGAATCACCCCTTTTTTTGCGTAATACAGGAGTAAGCGCAGATGTTTCATTTTTTACCAGGAGTAAGATAAAGCATTGGCTATTCTTTAAGGGTGACTTAGTACCGGAGGTATTAAGTTGTTGCCTGAAGGTGGGACGACGCAGAGAGGATGCACAATTGTGCTGCGCCGTTCAGGTCAAAAAAAGTGTCACTACCTGATGTCGAAAATCAGTTGGAAGGCGTGACACCATAAAACAGGATGACAACCATGTCCGTTCGTATCGATAGAGACGTGATTAATGCGCTAATTGCAGGCCATTTTGCGGATCCTTTTTCCGTACTCGGTATGCATCAAACTGACGCGGGACTTGAAGTCCGCGCCTTACTTCCAGACGCCACAGAAGTGTGGGTGATCGAACCCAAAACCGGACGTAAAGTCGGCAAGCTGGACTGCCTCGACTCTCGCGGTTTTTTCTGTGCTGTACTTCCCCGCCGTAAAAATTTCTTTCGTTATCAGTTAGCCGTTGTCTGGCATGGCCAGCAGAATCTGATTGATGACCCTTATCGTTTCGGTCCGCTAATCCAGGATATGGATGCCTGGCTGTTATCTGAAGGTACGCACCTGCGTCCTTACGAAACGCTGGGCGCGCATGCGGATACCATGGATGGCGTAACCGGTACGCGTTTCTCAGTCTGGGCGCCCAACGCTCAACGTGTTTCAGTGGTCGGGCAGTTCAACTACTGGGATGGCCGTCGTCATCCGATGCGTCTGCGTAAAGAGAGCGGTATCTGGGAGCTGTTTATCCCCGGCGCACAGCATGGTCAGCTGTATAAGTACGAGATGATCGATGCTAACGGTAAGTTGCGCATTAAAGCTGACCCTTACGCCTTCGAAGCGCAGATGCGCCCGGAAACCGCGTCGCTTATCTGCGGCCTGCCCGAAAAAGTGGTGCAAAGCGAGGAGAGCAAAAAAGCCAACCAGTTTGATGCGCCGATCTCTATCTACGAGGTGCACCTGGGTTCATGGCGTCGTCATACTGATAACAACTTCTGGCTGAGCTACCGCGAACTGGCGGATCAACTGATTCCTTACGCCAAGTGGATGGGCTTTACTCATCTCGAGCTGTTGCCGATTAACGAGCATCCGTTCGACGGCAGTTGGGGCTACCAGCCTACCGGCATGTATGCGCCGACCCGTCGTTTCGGGACGCGTGATGATTTCCGCTATTTTGTGAATGCCGCGCATCAGGCGGGGCTGAACGTCATTCTGGACTGGGTTCCGGGCCATTTCCCGTCAGATGATTTTGGTCTGGCAGAGTTTGATGGCACCAGGTTGTATGAGCACAGTGACCCGCGTGAAGGGTATCACCAGGACTGGAATACGCTGATCTACAACTACGGCCGCCGTGAGGTCAGCAACTATCTGGTGGGTAACGCCCTGTACTGGATAGAACGTTTTGGTATTGACGCGCTGCGCGTGGATGCCGTGGCATCGATGATTTATCGCGACTACAGCCGTAAAGAAGGGGAATGGGTCCCGAACGAATTTGGTGGTCGTGAGAACCTCGAAGCGATTGAATTTTTACGCAATACCAACCGTATTCTTGGCGAGCAGGTGCCTGGCGCCGTGAGCATGGCGGAAGAGTCAACCGACTTTGCCGGCGTATCAAGACCGCAGGACATGGGCGGTTTAGGGTTCTGGTATAAGTGGAACCTCGGCTGGATGCACGACACGCTGGACTACATGAAACTGGATCCGGTCTATCGTCAGTATCATCACGACAAGCTGACCTTCGGCATGCTGTACAACTACACCGAAAACTTTGTTCTGCCGCTGTCGCACGATGAAGTGGTGCACGGTAAAAAATCCATTCTCGACCGCATGCCGGGAGACGCATGGCAGAAGTTTGCCAACCTGCGCGCTTACTACGGCTGGATGTGGGCTTTCCCGGGTAAGAAACTGCTGTTTATGGGCAACGAGTTTGCTCAGGGACGTGAATGGAATCACGACGTCAGTCTGGACTGGCACTTACTGGAAGGCGGCGATAACTGGCACCACGGGGTGCAACGTCTGGTGCGTGACCTGAACCATACCTACCGCCATCACAAGGCGCTGCATGAACTCGACTTTGACACCTATGGTTTTGAATGGCTGGTGGTTGACGATAAAGAACGTTCGGTGCTGATTTTTGTTCGTCGTGACAAAGCCGGAAACGAAATTATCGTTATCAGCAATTTTACGCCAGTACCTCGCCACGGCTATCGCTTCGGTATCAATCAGCCGGGCAAATGGCGTGAAATCCTCAATACCGATTCGATGCATTACCACGGTAGCAATACCGGCAACGGCGGCGCGGTACATAGCGATGAAATCGCCAGTCATGGCCGCCAGCACTCACTGAGCCTGACGTTGCCGCCGTTGGCGACGATCTGGTTGGTTCGGGAGGGGTAATGACGCATCTGGCAACCGGCAACGCCACCCCACATGGTGCAACGTATGACGGCCATGGCGTTAATTTCACGCTTTTCTCGGCCCACGCCGAGCGCGTTGAATTATGTGTATTCGATGAGCAAGGCTGTGAACTCCGCTACGACCTGCCGGGACGTAGCGGCGATGTCTGGCACGGTTATCTGGCCAACGCCCGTCCGGGCCTGCGCTATGGCTATCGCGTACATGGTCCGTGGCAACCAGAGCAGGGCCACCGGTTTAACCCGGCGAAACTGCTGCTCGATCCTTATGCGCGCCGGGTGGATGGCGAGTTAAAAGATAACCCGCTGCTGCACGGCGGGCTAAATGAACCTGATCATCATGATAATGCCGCCATCGCGCTGAAGGGCGTGGTGGTGTCTGACCATTATGACTGGGAAGACGATGCCGCGCCGCGCACGCCGTGGGGCAATACCGTGATTTACGAAGCGCATGTGAAAGGACTGACGTATCTGCATCCTGAGCTGCCGGAAGAACTTCGCGGGACCTATAAAGCGCTGGGTCATCCGGTAATGATCGACTATTTCAAGCGCCTTGGTATTACTGCGCTTGAGCTGCTACCGGTGGCGCATTTCGCCAGCGAACCGCGTCTTCAGCGGCTGGGTTTGTCGAACTACTGGGGCTACAACCCGGTCGCTATGTTCGCGTTGCATCCGGCTTACGCCTGCTCGCCGGAGAGCGCGTTGGATGAGTTCCGTGATGCGGTGAAAGCGTTACACAAAGCGGGGATTGAGGTCATTCTCGACATCGTTTTGAACCACAGCGCCGAGCTGGATCTCGAAGGCCCCGTCTTCTCGCTGCGCGGAATTGATAACCGTAGCTATTATTGGATCAGGGATGATGGCGATTACTACAACTGGACCGGTTGTGGGAACACCCTCAATCTGAGCCATCCCGGCGTTGTGGAGTACGCGTGTGAATGCCTGCGTTACTGGGTTGAAACTTGCCACGTGGATGGTTTTCGTTTTGATTTAGCGTCCGTTATGGGGCGTACGCCTACGTTTCGTCAGGATGCGCCGTTGTTTACTGCAATTAAAAACTGTCCGCTGCTCTCACGCGTCAAACTGATTGCGGAACCGTGGGATATCGGTGAAGGCGGGTATCAGGTGGGGAATTTTCCACCGCCGTTTGCCGAGTGGAATGACCATTTTCGCGATGCGACGCGACGTTTCTGGCTCCAGCGTAATCTCTCTTTGGGAGAATTTGCCGGGCGTTTTGCCGCATCCAGCGACGTGTTTAAACGCAATGGCCGCAAACCCAGCGCCACGGTCAATCTGGTGACAGCGCATGACGGTTTTACCCTACGTGACTGTGTGTGCTTCACAAATAAGCACAATGAAGCGAATGGTGAGGAAAATCGCGACGGCACTAGCAATAACTACAGTGATAATCATGGTAAAGAAGGGTTAGGCGGCACGCTGGACCTGATTGAACGGCGGCGCGACAGCATTCATGCGCTGTTGACCACGCTGTTGCTCTCACAGGGAACGCCGATGCTGCTGGCCGGTGACGAGCATGGTCATAGCCAGCACGGCAACAATAACGCTTACTGTCAGGATAACGCCCTGACCTGGCTGGACTGGCAGCAGGCAAACGGTGGGCTAACCACATTTACCGCCGCGTTGATTCATCTTCGTCAGCAAATTCCGGCATTAACAGGCGATTGCTGGTGGGAAGAAGGCGATGGCAATGTTCATTGGCTGAATAAGTACGCACAACCCTTAAGTGCGGATGAGTGGCAAAACGGCCCGAGGCAGATGCAAATCCTGCTTTCTGGCCGTTTCCTGATTGCAATTAACGCCACGCTTGAGGTGACAGATATCGTTTTACCTGAAGGGGAATGGCGAGCTATTCCCCCATTTGCCGGAGAGGACAATCCGGTGCTTACGGCTGTCTGGCAGGGACCTGCGCACGGACTGTGTGTGTTCCATAGAGGATAAAAAAGGAGTTAGTCATGGTGAGTTTAGAGAAGAACGATCGTGTTATGTTGGCGCGCCAGCTGCCATTAAAATCTGTTGCCCTGATCCTGGCCGGTGGCCGCGGTACCCGCCTGAAAGATTTGACCAACAAACGTGCCAAGCCGGCCGTGCACTTTGGCGGTAAATTCCGCATTATCGATTTTGCTTTATCCAACTGTATTAACTCCGGCATCCGCCGTATCGGCGTGATCACGCAATACCAGTCGCACACGCTGGTACAGCATATTCAGCGCGGCTGGTCGTTCTTTAGCGAAGAGATGAACGAGTTTGTCGACCTGCTGCCTGCCCAGCAGAGAATGCAGGGTGAAAACTGGTATCGCGGCACGGCGGATGCGGTAACTCAAAACCTGGACATCATTCGCCGTTACAAAGCGGAATATGTGGTGATCCTCGCAGGCGATCATATTTATAAGCAGGACTACTCGCGTATGCTGATCGACCACGTCGAGAAGGGCGCGCGTTGCACCGTGGCTTGTATGCCGGTGCCTATCGAAGAGGCCAGCGCGTTTGGCGTAATGGACGTGGACGACAGCGACAAAATTATCGAGTTTGTTGAAAAACCCGCTAACCCGCCAGCCATGCCAGGCGATCCGACCAAATCTCTTGCCAGTATGGGGATCTACGTTTTTAACGCCGACTACCTGTATGAATTGCTGGCGGAAGATGATCTCGATGAAAGCTCCAGTCACGATTTTGGTAAAGACATCATTCCAAAAATCACTGAAGCTGGCATGGCGTATGCCCATCCCTTCCCGTTGTCCTGCGTACAGTCTGACCCGGAATCCGAGCCGTACTGGCGCGATGTGGGAACGCTGGAAGCTTACTGGAAGGCCAACCTCGATCTGGCCTCGGTGACGCCTGAACTGGATATGTACGACCAGGACTGGCCAATCCGTACGCATATGGAATCTCTGCCGCCGGCGAAATTTGTGCAGGATCGTTCCGGTAGCCACGGAATGACGCTGAACTCGCTGGTTTCCGGCGGCTGTATCATTTCTGGTTCGGTGGTAGTGCAGTCCGTTCTGTTCCCGCGAGTGCGGGTGAATTCATTCTGTAACATTGATTCGGCAGTGTTGTTGCCTGAAGTATGGGTAGGACGTTCATGCCGTTTACGTCGTTGTATCATTGACCGCGCCTGCGTTATCCCTGAAGGCATGGTGATTGGTGAAAATGCGGAAGAGGATGCACGTCGCTTCTACCGCTCAGAAGAAGGCATTGTGCTGGTCACGCGTGAAATGCTGCGCAAACTGCAAATCAAACAGGAGCGATAATGCAGGTTTTACACGTATGTTCAGAGATGTTCCCCCTGCTAAAAACCGGGGGACTGGCGGATGTGCTTGGGGCGTTACCGGCCGCGCAAATTGCCGACGGTGTAGATGCCCGCGTGCTGCTCCCGGCGTTTCCGGATATCCGTCGCGGCATTCCTGATGCTCAGGTAGTGACGCGTCGCGATACCTTTGCAGGCAGAATCACGCTGCTGTTCGGGCATTACAACGGTGTCGGCATTTACCTCGTTGACGCGCCGCATCTCTACGACCGTCCTGGTAGCCCGTATCACGACACCAACCTGTTCGCTTATACCGATAACGTCCTGCGTTTTGCGTTACTCGGCTGGGCCGGATGTGAAATGGCCTGCGGCCTTGACCCATTCTGGCGCCCGGATGTGGTGCATGCGCACGACTGGCATGCCGGTCTGGCCCCGGCGTATCTGGCGGCGCGCGGCCATCCGGCGAAATCGGTGTTCACCGTACACAATCTGGCGTATCAAGGCATGTTTTATGCAAAGCATATGGATGACATCCAATTGCCATGGTCGTTCTTTAATGTGCACGGGCTGGAGTTTAATGGGCAGATTTCGTTCCTGAAGGCCGGGTTGTACTACGCAGACCACATTACGGCGGTGAGTCCGACTTACGCTCGGGAGATTACCGAACCGCAGTTTGCCTACGGCATGGAAGGTCTGTTGCAGCAGCGTCATCGGGAAGGACGGCTTTCCGGCGTGCTGAACGGCGTTGATGAAAAAATCTGGAGCCCGGAAACCGATCTGCTACTGGCCTCGCGCTATACGCGCGACACGCTGGACGAGAAGGCGGAGAACAAACGTCAGCTACAAATTGCGATGGGACTTAAGGTTAACGATAAAGTGCCGCTGTTTGCTGTCGTGAGCCGTCTGACCAGTCAGAAAGGGTTAGATCTGGTGTTGGAGGCTCTGCCGGGTCTGTTAGAGCAGGGTGGTCAACTGGCGCTGCTTGGCGCGGGCGACCCAGTATTACAGGAAGGCTTCCTGGCCGCTGCGGCGGAACATCCAGGACAGGTAGGGGTACAAATTGGTTATCACGAAGCCTTTTCGCACCGCATCATGGGCGGGGCAGACGTTATTCTGGTGCCCAGCCGCTTTGAACCGTGCGGCTTAACGCAGTTGTATGGACTGAAGTATGGCACGCTGCCGCTGGTGCGGCGTACCGGTGGGCTGGCGGATACGGTCTCTGACAGTTCGCTGGAAAACCTGGCGGACGGTATCGCCAGTGGGTTTGTCTTTGAAGACAGTAATGCCTGGTCGCTGCTACGCGCGATCCGGCGTGCTTTCGTATTGTGGTCCCGGCCTTCGCTTTGGCGGTTTGTACAACGCCAGGCCATGACCATGGATTTTAGCTGGCAAGTCGCGGCGAAGTCTTACCGCGAGCTTTACTACCGCTTGAAATAGATATCCAGGAATCACCTATATGAACGCTCCATTTACTTATGCATCGCCCACACTCAGCGTCGAGGCACTTAAGCATTCTATTGCCTACAAACTGATGTTCACGATTGGTAAGGACCCGGTCATTGCCAACAAACATGAGTGGCTGAACGCCACGTTATTCGCGGTGCGCGATCGTCTCGTGGAGCGCTGGCTGCGTTCTAACCGTGCGCAATTATCCCAGGAAACCCGTCAAGTTTATTATCTGTCAATGGAGTTTCTGATTGGGCGCACGCTTTCCAATGCGCTGTTATCGTTGGGGATTTACGACGATGTTAAAAGTGCGCTGGAAGGTATGGGATTAGATCTGGAAGATCTGATCGACGAAGAGAATGACCCCGGTCTCGGTAACGGTGGCCTCGGACGCCTGGCAGCCTGCTTCCTCGACTCACTGGCAACGCTGGGTCTGCCGGGACGTGGCTACGGTATCCGTTATGACTATGGCATGTTTAAACAGAACATTGTCGATGGTCGACAAAAAGAGTCCCCGGACTATTGGCTGGAATACGGTAACCCGTGGGAATTCAAACGCCACAACACGCGCTACAAAGTGCGCTTTGGCGGCCGCGTGCAGATGGAAGGCAAGAAAACGCGTTGGATTGAGACCGAAGAGATCCTCGCAGTGGCCTACGACCAGATTATCCCCGGTTATGACACTGATGCCACCAACACGCTGCGCCTGTGGAATGCCCAGGCTAGTAGCGAAATCAACCTCGGTAAATTTAACCAGGGCGACTACTTTGCGGCGGTGGAAGATAAAAACCACTCCGAGAACGTCTCCCGTGTACTGTATCCGGATGACTCTACCTATTCGGGACGCGAGCTGCGGTTGCGCCAGGAGTATTTCCTCGTCTCGTCAACGGTGCAGGACATCCTGAACCGTCATTATCAACTGCATAAAACCTACGACAACCTGGCCGATAAAATCGCCATTCACCTTAACGACACCCACCCGGTGCTGTCGATCCCAGAGCTGATGCGTCTGCTGATCGATGAACACAAATTCAGTTGGGACGATGCGTTTGAGGTGTGCTGTCAGGTCTTCTCATATACCAACCACACTTTGATGAGCGAAGCGCTGGAGACCTGGCCGGTGGATATGCTGGGCAAAATCCTGCCGCGCCATCTGCAAATCATTTTTGAGATTAACGATTACTTCCTGAAGACGCTGCAGGAGCAGTATCCGAACGATACCGGTCTGCTGGGACGGACGTCGATTATCGATGAATCTAACGGTCGTCGTGTGCGTATGGCATGGCTGGCGGTCGTGGTGAGCCATAAGGTTAATGGTGTGTCTGAACTGCACTCCAACCTGATGGTGCAGTCGCTGTTTGCTGACTTTGCGAAGATTTTCCCGACGCGTTTTTGTAACGTGACCAACGGCGTGACGCCGCGTCGCTGGCTGGCGTTGGCGAACCCATCGCTTTCTGACGTACTGGATGAGAACATTGGCCGCACCTGGCGAACCGATCTCAGCCAGCTCAGCGAGCTTGAGCAGCACTGTGATTTCCCGTTAGTGAATCAGGCTGTGCGTCGTGCGAAGCTCGAGAACAAAAAGCGACTGGCAACGCTCATTGCCCAGCAGCTGAACGTGGTAGTGAACCCGAAATCGCTGTTTGATGTGCAGATTAAGCGTATTCACGAGTACAAACGTCAGCTAATGAATGTGCTGCATGTGATCACTCGCTACAACCGTATTAAGGCCGATCCGGACGCCGAGTGGGTGCCGCGCGTAAATATATTCGCGGGGAAAGCGGCTTCAGCCTATTACATGGCGAAGCACATCATTCATTTGATCAACGATGTCGCGAAAGTGATCAACAACGATCCGCAGATTGGCGATAAATTGAAGGTGGTGTTTATCCCCAACTACAGCGTCAGTCTGGCGCAGGTGATTATTCCTGCCGCCGACCTGTCTGAGCAGATTTCGCTGGCCGGGACCGAAGCCTCCGGAACCAGTAATATGAAATTTGCGCTCAACGGCGCGCTGACCATCGGGACGCTGGATGGTGCCAACGTTGAGATGCTGGAGCATGTGGGAGCGGAGAATATCTTTATCTTTGGTAATACGGCGGAAGAGGTCGAGGCTTTACGTAGCCAGGGCTACAAGCCGCGTGAGTATTACGAGAAAGACGAAGAGCTGCATCAGGTATTGACGCAGATCGGCAGCGGCGTGTTCAGCCCTGAGGAGCCGGGACGCTACCGTGATTTGGTCGATTCATTGATCAACTTTGGCGACCACTATCAGGTGCTGGCGGATTATCGCAGCTATGTCGATTGCCAGGATAAGGTTGATGAGCTGTATCGCCATCCGGAAGAGTGGACCACGAAGTCGATGATAAACATCGCCAATATGGGGTACTTCTCATCGGACAGGACGATCAAAGAGTATGCCGAAAACATCTGGCATATTGATTCGGTGCGGTTGTAAAACACGAGGCCGGGGGCGCTGCGCTTGCCCGGCCTACGTTTATACACTTTTGAAGGCCGGATAAGGCGTTAGCCGCCATCCGGCATTTTTATCAGGAGGCCAGCGACAGCTGGTGCTTCTCGACATACTCCGTCAGCCACTGGGTCATGCGGGACTGCTGTTCAGCATTCAGCCACATACCTTCTTTCGTACGACGCCACAGCGCATCTTCCGCGCGACGCACCCACTCGTGCTCAACCAGATACTTCAGCTCGGCCTCATAGAACTCATGGCCGAAGTCTTCGCCTAACTCGGCAATTGACGTGGCGTCGCCGATAATCCATTCAGTATTGCTGCCGTAGGTACGTGAATAATGGCGCGCCAGCGATTCGGTCAGGAACGGATAGCGACGGCGCAGTTTTGCCGCGTAATCTTCGCGATCGCCGCCAATATCGCCGCCAGGCAGGATGCACTCTTTGGTCCATGCCGGACCAATGCCCTGATAGTACGACGACAGTTTTTCCATCGCGTGCTCGGCCAGCTTACGATAGGTTGTCAGCTTACCGCCAAAGACCGACAACAGCGGCGCTTTGCCGTTTTCGTCGTGGATATCCAGCGTGTAATCACGGGTGATAGCCTGCGGCGAGTCGGACTCGTCATCGCACAGCGGACGCACGCCCGAGTAGGTCCAGACGATATCGTCTCGGCCAAGCTGTTTCTTAAAGTGCGCGTTATAGACCTTCAGCAGGTAATTGATTTCGCTCTCATCAATTTTCACCGCTTTCGGGTCGCCTTTGTATTCGACGTCAGTCGTCCCGATGATCGAGAATTCGTCCATCCATGGGATAACAAACACAATACGTTTATCTTCGTTTTGCAGAATATAAGCTTGTTTCTGGGTATGTACGCGCGGCACCACGATGTGGCTACCTTTAATCAGGCGAATACCGTACGGTGACGGTAGATGCATGCCATCGTCGAAGAACTCTTTCACCCACGGTCCGGTGGCGTTGACCAGACCACGCGCCTGCCAGGTGTGCTTTTTACCGGTATCGATATCTTCGGCTTCAACAATCCACAAGCCGTTTTCACGGCGAGCGGAGGTGGCACGGGTGCGGGTTAATACTTCACCGCCTTTGCGTACGACCATTTGGGCGTTTGCCAAAACCAGACGCGCATCGTCTACCCAGCAGTCAGAATATTCGAAACCGCGCACAATCTCAGGTTTCATTACGGAATCCGCGCCAAAACGCAAACCGGTAGAACCCGGCAAACTGGTGCGTTTGCCCAGATGATCGTACATAAACAAACCAATACGAATCATCCATGCCGGACGCAGGTGCGGGCGATGGGGTAGACGGAAGCGCATCGGGAAGGCGATATGCGGTGCCATTTTCAACAGCACTTCACGTTCTGCCAGCGCCTCACTCACCAGGCGGAATTCGTAGTGTTCCAGGTAGCGCAGGCCACCGTGGATGAGTTTGGAGCTGGCGGAGGAGGTGGCGCAGGCTAAATCCTGAGCTTCCAGCATCAGCACGGATAAACCGCGTCCAGCGGCATCTGCCGCGATACCGGCACCGTTAATGCCTCCACCTATCACAATCAGATCTTTGGTTTCCATGCTGGCCTCTCGCACTTTCGTTATAGCTCATTAATGTTCGTTATCGAACATAATAGCAAAGAATCGCGCCATTGGTAACATCGGATAAACAATTTACAGTGATACATATAACATTATGGCGTTTACCTGCTCAGGCAACGTACACTGGAGGGTAATATTGGTTACCTGCCAGAATATAAGTAGAACTTAACAAGAGAACGCCATGGATCAGTTTGAGTGTATTAATGTCGAAGAAGCCCATCAGAAACTACTGCACGGAATGGCAGTGCTGGTGGACATCCGCGATCCGCAAAGCTATGCGATGGGCCACGCGCCGCAGGCCTTTCATCTGACGAACGACACGTTGGGGACGTTTATGCGTGACCATGATTTTGATACTGCCGTAATGGTGATGTGTTACCACGGCAACAGCAGTAAAGGCGCGGCGCAGTATCTCCTCCAGCAGGGCTATGACGCGGTTTACAGCGTTGACGGCGGCTTCGACGCCTGGCATCGACATTTTCCTGCAGAAGTGACATACGGTTCGTAAGCTAACAAAGATGCAGCCTGAAACGGACAGGATATATATACTGTCCTCTTTTGTGTGGAATAAGCGACAGCAATAATGTTGATGATTACCTCTTTTGCTAACCCCCGCGTGGCGCAGGCATTTGTTGATTATATGGCGACACAGGGCGTTATCCTGACGATTCAACAACATCAGCAAACGGATGTCTGGCTGGCGGATGAGTCCCAGGCTGAACGCGTGCGTGCTGAACTGGCGCGATTTCTCGATAACCCGGGCGATCCGCGTTACCTCGCGGCCAGTTGGCAGTCAGGTCATACCGACAGCGGTCTGCGCTATCAACGTTATCCGTTTCTGGCCACATTGCGCGAACGTGCCGGCCCGGTGACCTGGGCGGTAATGGCGGCGTGTGTGTTGGTGTTTATCGCGATGAATGTGCTGGGCGACCAGGCGGTAATGCTCTGGCTGGCCTGGCCGTTCGATCCTTCGCTGAAATTTGAGTTTTGGCGTTATTTCACCCACGCTTTTATGCACTTCTCGCTGATGCACATTTTGTTCAACCTGCTGTGGTGGTGGTATCTCGGCGGTGCGGTTGAAAAGCGCCTGGGCAGCGGAAAGCTGATTGTCATTACTGTGATCAGCGCCTTGCTGAGCGGTTATGTTCAGCAGAAATTTAGCGGCCCGTGGTTTGGCGGGCTGTCTGGCGTGGTATATGCGCTGATGGGCTACGTGTGGTTGCGCGGCGAGCGCGATCCGCAAAGCGGTATTTTCCTGCAGCGTGGTTTGATTATCTTTGCCTTGATCTGGATTGTTGCCGGCTGGTTTGATCTGTTCGGCATGTCGATGGCGAACGGCGCACATATCGCCGGGCTGGCCGTGGGTCTGGCAATGGCGTTTGCCGATACGATGAATGTGCGGAAACGAACTTTGTAGGCCGGATAAGCGTCAGCGCATCCGGAAAAATTCCAGGGAACAATAATGAAGCAAACACAACGACATGACGCGATCATTGAGCTGGTAAAAAAACAGGGATACGTCAGTACCGAGGAGCTGGTGGAGCATTTCTCCGTCAGTCCGCAGACGATTCGCCGGGATCTGAATGACCTGGCCGATCAAAACATGATTTTGCGTCACCACGGTGGCGCGGCGTTGCCATCCAGCTCGGTCAATACCCCATGGCATGATCGTAAAGCGACGCAGACGGCGGAAAAAGAGCGCATTGCGCGCAAAGTTGCCACGCAGATCCCTAACGGTTCAACGCTGTTTATTGATATTGGCACCACACCGGAAGCGGTGGCGCATGCGCTGCTTAATCACAGCAACTTACGCATCGTGACCAATAACCTCAATGTGGCAAACACGCTGATGGCGAAAGAGGATTTCCGCATTATTCTGGCCGGGGGCGAACTGCGTAGCCGTGACGGCGGCATTATGGGCGAAGCGACTCTCGACTTTATTTCCCAGTTCCGTCTGGACTTCGGCATCCTGGGGATCAGCGGCATCGACAGCGATGGCTCTCTGCTGGAGTTTGATTATCACGAAGTGCGCACCAAACGCGCGATCATTGAGAATTCACGTCACGTCATGCTGGTGGTGGATCACTCGAAGTTCGGACGTAACGCGATGGTGAATATGGGCAGTATCAGCATGGTGGATGCGGTGTATACCGACACGCTACCGCCAGCCGGTGTGATGCAGGTTATTGCCGACCACCATATTCAGTTAGAGCTGTGCTGAGATAATTGCCTGATAAGCGTAGCGCATCAGGCATTAACTATACCCCATAGCCCATCATCTTCAGCAGTTTCTGCGCATGTTGCACCGCATCCTGGCGGTGGGCGACGCCGAGCTTTTGGTACAAATTGCGGATGTGCGTCTTAATGGTCGTGGCTGCAACGGCCAGCTCACCGGCGATCTGCTCGTTGCTGTAACCTGAATAAATCAGTCCCAGAACCTGCCATTCGCGCTGGGTCAGCGGGCTGGTGCGGATAAGCTCCGGCACTTCCGGATGGGTAAGCAGACGCTCAACGAATCCTTCATCAAAGTGGGCGAATTTATGGCGGTGGTGCTGGTTAATCTCCCGCAAAACGCGCTGGGCGCGGTGCTGGTCGAGTTCTGGCAGCGTATTGAGCTGAATCAGTTGGCGCAACTGCTGCGCCATCGCCTCACCTTCGATAACAAAGTGGCTGATAAATCCGGTACGGTTCGCCAGTTGCAGTGCTTCCAGTAAGACGCGCTGCGCGTCATTTTTGCGTCCGGCCTGCCAGTACAGCTGATTAAGCAGCAACAGGTTACGGTTCAGATCGCTCATCAGGCGCAGGTTACGCGCATTTTCATTTAACTCTTCCAGCACGATTTCCGCCGGTTCAAACTCACCCAGCAGGATCTGCGCGCGGGCGATGTTGCGCCACTGACTTTGCAGGAAGTGGTTATTAGCGAACTCAGGCTTTGGCGTGTGGCGCAGCCAGTTGGCGGCTGATTTTTTATCGCCTACCATTTGCCAGTAAATCACCCGTACCTTATCGGCGTTCGAGATCCAGTCGCTATGATAGCGACCATTGCCCAATAAGTTTTCCAAACGGTTGAGCAGGCTACGCGCGTTGTCTAAATCGCCCCGGGCCAGCGAACACTGAATCAGCAGCGCCAGGCACTGTAGCTGTTGCTGTGGCTGGAATGTGGAAAGTAACTCAATGCCCGCGCGGGCAGACGCTTCGGCTTCGTCCAGACGTGCCCATGCCCACAGGAGTTGAGCGCGAATGCGCACCAGGAACTCGTGCATCGGCAACTGTTCCAGGTGCTGCTCTTTGATCAGCTGGAACGCCTTTTCCTGCGTCTCCCAGGCCGCCTGTAAAAAGCCCTGGGCAAATAAAATTTCGCTTTGCTGGATCAGACTCCACAGCGCGTAATGCCAGACATCATGATGGCGCGCCATTTGCTCGGTTTGCTGCATCAACGCCAGTGAACGTGTGAGATCGCCCTTACAATGCAGGACTTCACCATGCACCGAGGTGGCAACGATACGGCTATAGAACCAGGCGATGGGTAATTCATCCAGCGCCAGTTTTGCCAGACGTTCTGCTTCGTCAGGGTTTCCGTCGTTAATCGCTACCTGTGCCCGCAGCGCGTTAAATTCAGCGTACAGCGTCGGCTCCATGTCGCCTTTCATCTCTTGTTCTGCACGGGCCAGCAGGGTATTAACCTCGCTGTAGCGGTGCTGGCTTTGCATCAGCCAGGCTTGCAGCAGAACCAGACGCGGATTTTCCAGTAGGCTTTCCCACGGCAGGGCTTTCAGCGACTCTTCCAATAGCGCCAGTTCGCTGTGGTTAAACAGGCCCCACGCATGGTTAAGCAGGATATCGCGTAGCATGTGGGCATCGCCTGCCGCCAACGCGTGGTGGATAGCTTCGCTAGGGAAACCCTGCGCCATCCAGCTCTCTGCGGCGGCGCGGTGTATTTCAGGCAGCTCGCTCGCCAGTTCCCACTGGCAACGCTGGCGTAAAAAGCTGCCAAACAGTGGGTGATAACTGAACCACTCGCCGACGTCATCCATCCGCTGCAGAAATAACCCCTGACGCTCAATTTCCTCAAGTCGCATTTGCCCGTTTTCTTCGCCGGTGACCCGAACGATCAGCGCATCGTTCATCGAACGCAGGATGGCGCTTTTTAGCAGAAAGTGACGGGTGCCGAGGTCAACGCTGTCCAGCACTTCATCCACCAGGTAGTCGGATAAATGGCTGGCGTTGATTCCGGCGAGGCGTCGTGCCGACTGGTGCGCAGAGTTATTGTTCTGGCGAGCGGAAAGAGCAATCAGTTGTAACGCAGTAGCCCAGCCAGCAACGTCATCGCACATCCGGCTGCTTTCAGCTGCTTCAATAGGGGAGGATAAACGACGATCGAAAAATTGTTTCGCTTCCTGATGGTTAAAGGCCAGCTGTTGGCTGCCTATTTCCAGCAACTGATCGCGCACCCGCAGGTTGGCAATGCCCAACTGCGGCAGATTACGCGACAGAACGACCAGTGTGAGATTTTCAGGCTGGTGACGCAGGAAAAAGCGCATTGCCTCGTGAATGGCCGGATTGGAGATCAGGTGATAATCATCCACCACCAGATAAAGTGGACGATGCCACTCGGCCAGTTCAATAAATAGCTGCGCAAACAGTGACGTCAGGCTGGCATACTGGCGTTTTTGCACCATCGCTTCGCTGGTGGTGCAATGTCCACCGGTCGCCTGCTGGATCGCGGCAATCAGATAGCTGGCAAAGCGCTCCTGCTGGTTATCGCCTTCATCCAGAGAGTACCAACCTAACTCGGTCTTCCCCGCCGCCCATTGTGAAACAAGCGTTGTTTTTCCATAACCAGCAGGACTTGTGATCAGGGCGAGCCTGAAATTGTTCGCGCCGGAAAGTTTAGCCAACAGGCGCTCACGAACCACCGTATGGTCGAGACGAACCGGACGACTTAATTTAGACGGAATCAACATAAGTTAGTCACTTCACTGTGTGAAAATGGGGAAGAATGATTTTTTTGCGCTTCGTAATTAATAGATATAAGGTCGGCCAGATTGGTATTTTATGCAAGCTAAGCGGGCTTTTTGTGTGTCTGATTTTGCACTATGTCACAAATCTATACATCTATTGCAATAATTTCTTTAAAGAGTCGCAACAGGCGTGGTGACTGGATCCAGCGTGACTTTCACCCAGCGGAAAGATTCCACTTTTTTATGTTGTTACTGTATCGTTTAATA
The DNA here is from genome assembly GCF_005281025.1 of Citrobacter sp. wls714. NCBI lineage: Bacteria > Pseudomonadati > Pseudomonadota > Gammaproteobacteria > Enterobacterales > Enterobacteriaceae > Citrobacter > Citrobacter sp. wls714. Next base: position 181,904 of record NZ_SZWZ01000092.1, read on the forward strand.
AAAAGACGATGAATTTTGTGCTCGACTTAAAACTTTCATGTGAAATAACTCAAGCAGAATGCGTATTTCAGGTGAGAAACTATTTCTCTGTTTACATATTTTTTCTAAATATCATCTTACTGTTTGATATTGTCTGGCTAATCTCTTTAGGTTAATGCGAAAACCGTGATGCATTTCAGGGGGATGCGGGGGAAACCTACGTATTGACCGGCAATGCCTCTCTTCTTTAAGTGGCGGCGATCACACTTTTATGCTCATCCCCGCCCCTCCTCCCTCCCTAATCCGTGCCAGGATGAGGAAGGTCAACAACGAGCCTGGCAAACTAGCGATAACGTTGTTTTATTACCTAAGGACCTGGAATCCCTATGTCACAGCCAACCTTCAACAAAGATCAATTTCAGGCAGCCCTGACGCGTCAGTGGCAGCATTTCGGTTTACTGTCGGCTCACGAAATGACGTCGCGCCAGTGGTGGCAGGCAGTGAGTGGGGCGTTGGCTGAGTTACTCAGCGCCCAGACAGCGGTGAAACCGGCAAAAAATCAGCGCCATGTTAACTACATCTCGATGGAGTTTTTGATTGGTCGTCTGACCGGCAACAACTTACTCAATCTGGGCTGGTATCAGGGGGTGAGCGATGAGCTGAAAGCGCACGACATCAACCTGACCGATCTGCTGGAAGAAGAGATCGATCCGGCGTTAGGTAACGGTGGGTTGGGGCGCCTGGCGGCCTGCTTCCTTGATTCGATGGCGACGGTCGGCCAGTCGGCGACGGGCTATGGTCTCAACTACCAGTACGGCCTGTTCCGCCAGTCTTTTGCCGACGGTCAGCAGATGGAAGCCCCGGATGACTGGCATCGCGGTAGCTACCCGTGGTTCCGTCACAACGAGGCGTTGGACGTGCAGGTCGGCATTGGCGGTAAAGTCACCAAAGAGGGACGTTGGGAGCCTGGGTTTACCATCACCGGCCAGGCCTGGGATCTGCCGGTTCTCGGCTACCGTAACGGCGTGGCGCAACCGCTGCGTCTGTGGCAGGCCAGCCACGCGCATCCGTTTAACCTGACCAAATTTAATGACGGCGATTTCCTGCGTGCTGAGCAGCAGGGCATCGACGCCGAAAAACTGACCAAAGTGCTGTACCCGAACGATAACCACACCGCGGGTAAAAAGCTGCGCCTGATGCAGCAGTACTTCCAGTGCGCCTGCTCCGTAGCCGACATTTTGCGTCGTCATCATCTGGCCGGGCGTAAGCTGCACGAACTGGCTGATTACGAAGTGATTCAGCTTAATGATACTCACCCGACTATCGCGATCCCTGAGCTGTTGCGTGTGCTGATTGATGAGCACCAGATGAGCTGGGACGATGCGTGGGCCATTACCAGCAAAACCTTCGCTTACACTAACCATACCCTGATGCCGGAAGCGTTAGAGTGCTGGGATGAGAAGTTGGTGAAAGCGCTACTGCCGCGCCACATGCAAATCATCAAAGAGATTAATGACCGCTTTAAGAAACTGGTCGATAAAACCTGGCCGGGTAATGCTGAAGTGTGGGCGAAACTGGCGGTGGTGCATAATAAACAGGTACGTATGGCCAATATGTGTGTGGTCAGCGGTTTTGCGGTTAACGGCGTGGCGGCGCTGCACTCTGATCTGGTGGTGAAAGATCTATTCCCGGAATATCACCAGCTCTGGCCGAACAAATTTCATAACGTCACCAACGGGATTACTCCGCGTCGCTGGATTAAGCAGTGCAACCCGGCGCTTGCCGCACTGCTGGATAAATCGCTGAAAAAAGAGTGGGCCAACGATCTCGACCAGTTGATTAACCTGGAAAAATACGCCGACGACGCGAAGTTCCGTCAGACTTATCGTGACATTAAGCTGGCGAATAAAAAGCGCCTGGCAGAGTTTGTGAAGGTACGGACTGGTATCGAAATCAATCCGCAGGCAATCTTTGATATTCAGATCAAACGCCTGCATGAGTACAAGCGTCAGCATCTGAACTTGCTGCATATTCTGGCGCTGTATAAAGAAATTCGTGAAAACCCGCAGGCGGAACGCGTGCCGCGCGTATTCCTGTTTGGCGCAAAAGCCGCTCCGGGTTACTACCTGGCGAAAAATATTATCTTCGCTATCAACAAGGTGGCGGAAACCATCAATAACGACCCGAAAGTTGGCGACAAGCTGAAAGTTGTCTTCCTGCCGGATTATTGTGTCTCGGCGGCGGAAATGCTGATTCCGGCGGCGGATATCTCTGAGCAGATCTCAACCGCCGGGAAAGAAGCTTCCGGCACCGGTAATATGAAACTGGCGCTGAACGGCGCGTTAACTGTTGGTACGCTGGATGGTGCCAACGTCGAAATCGCCGAGAAGGTGGGTGACGAGAATATCTTTATCTTTGGTCATACCGTGGAAGAGGTGAAAGCGCTGAAAGCGAAAGGCTATGACCCGGTGAAATGGCGTAAGAAAGATAAGGTGCTGGATGCTGTTCTGAAAGAGTTGGAAAGCGGGAAATACAGCGACGGCGATAAACATGCCTTTGACCAGATGCTGCACAGTATTGGCAAGCAAGGCGGTGATCCGTATCTGGTCATGGCGGACTTCGCGGCCTACGTTGAAGCCCAGAAGCAGGTTGACGTGTTGTACCGTGACCAGGAAGCCTGGACCCGTGCGGCGATTCTGAATACCGCGCGTTGCGGCATGTTCAGTTCAGATCGCTCTATTCGCGATTATCAGGCTCGTATCTGGCAGGCGAAACGTTAAGGAATCGCGATGGAAAGCAAACGTCTGGATAATGCCGCGCTGGCGGCGGGGATCAGCCCTAATTACATTAATGCCCACGGTAAACCGCAGTCTATTGGCGCCGAAACCAAGCGGCGTTTGCTTGACGCCATGCATCGCACCACCGCCGCCACGAAGGTGGCGGTGACCCCGGTGCCGAACGTCATGGTTTATACCGCGGGTAAAAAAATGCCGTTGGCGGTTGAGGGAAGTGGAGAGTTTAACTGGCTGCTAACTACCGAAGAGGGTGTGCAGCACAAAGGGCATGCCGTCGGCGGTAAATCTTTCAACCTTCCGGCGAAGCTGCCGGAGGGGTATCACACGTTTACCCTGACTCAGGGGGAGTTGCGTGCCCATTGCCGCATCATCGTGGCGCCGAAACGCTGTTATGAACCGCAGGCGTTGTTGGCCGGGCAGAAGCTGTGGGGGGCATGCGTTCAGCTTTACACCCTACGTTCAGAAAAAAACTGGGGGATTGGCGACTTTGGCGATCTCCGTGCCATGTTGGTGGATGTGGCAAAGCGTGGCGGCGCGTTTATTGGTTTGAATCCGATTCATGCGCTGTATCCGGCGAACCCGGAAAGCGCCAGCCCGTACAGTCCGTCCTCACGTCGCTGGCTGAATATAATTTATATTGATGTCAACGCAGTAGACGATTTCCACCACAGTAAAGAGGCGCAGGCCTGGTGGCAGAAGCCAGCGACTCAGCAAGCTCTGCAACGCGCGCGTGACGCCGTATGGGTTGATTACTCCACCGTTACCGCACTAAAGATGACCGCGCTACGTATGGCGTGGAAAAGCTTCTCTGCGCGCGATGATGAGCAGATGGCGGCATTTCGCCAGTTTGTGGCTCAGGAAGGCGATAGCCTGTACTGGCAGGCGGCCTTTGACGCCCTGCATGCGCATCAGGTGAAAGAAGACGCCTTGCGCTGGGGCTGGCCGGTGTGGCCAGAGGCTTTCCAGTCGGTGGACTCGCCAGAGGTCAAACAGTTCTGCGAAGCGCATCGTGATGACGTGGACTTCTACCTGTGGCTTCAGTGGCTGGCGTATACCCAGTTCGCTGACTGCTGGAAAACCAGCCAGGGCTTTGCGATGCCTGTCGGGCTGTATCGCGACCTGGCGGTTGGTGTGGCTGAAGGCGGGGCGGAAACCTGGTGCGACCGCGAGCTGTACTGCCTGAATGCCTCGGTTGGCGCGCCGCCGGATATTCTCGGTCCGCTGGGGCAAAACTGGGGGCTGCCGCCGATGGATCCGCACATCATCACGGCACGTGCTTACGAACCGTTTATCGAACTGCTGCGCGCTAACATGCAGAACTGCGGTGCGCTGCGTATCGACCATGTTATGTCGATGCTGCGTCTGTGGTGGATCCCTTACGGTGAAACGGCCGATCACGGTGCCTACGTGCATTATCCGGTCGACGACCTGCTTTCAATTCTGGCGCTGGAAAGTAAACGTCATCACTGCATGGTGATTGGTGAAGATTTGGGTACGGTGCCGGTAGAGATCGTCAGCAAGCTGCGCGATAGCGGCGTGTACTCCTACAAAGTGCTTTATTTTGAGAATGACCATGAGAAAAACTTCCGTGCGCCGAAAGCGTACCCGGAACAATCAATGGCAGTCGCGGCGACGCATGACCTTCCTACGCTTAAAGGTTATTGGGATAGCGGCGATCTGACGCTGGGTAAAGCGTTGGGGCTCTATCCGGACGAAGTCGTACTGCGTGGCTTGTATCAGGACAGAGAACTGGCCAAACAGGGGCTGCTGGACGCGCTGCACAAATATGGTTGTCTGCCAAAACGTGCGGGCCACAAGGCCTCATTGATGTCGATGACGCCGATTCTTAATCGTGGCATGCAACGCTACATCGCTGACAGCAATAGTGCGCTGCTGGGCCTGCAACCGGAGGACTGGTTAGGAATGGCGGATCCGGTCAACATCCCGGGGACCAGCGACCAGTACAAAAACTGGCGGCGTAAGCTCACCGTCACGTTGGAGCAGATGTTTGCCGATGACGGGGTGAACAAGCTGATTAAGGATTTGGATAAGCGCCGCAAAGCCGCTGCGAAGAAGAAGTAAAAAAGCCGGGGATTTCCCCGGCTTTTTTGTCTGGGATATGTAGGGGTTAAACCACCATACCCAATAGCAGACAACCCACCAGACCGCAGACTGAGATAATGGTTTCCAGCATTGACCATGACTTGATGGTCTCACCGATGGTCAGGTTGAAATACTCCTTGAACAGCCAGAAGCCTGGATCGTTCACGTGGGAGAAAATGACGGAACCGGAACCGACTGCAATAACCATCAGCTCAGGGCTTACGCCAGTCGTCGCAATCAGCGGCGCCACGATCCCACCTGCAGTAATCGCAGCAACGGTCGCGGAACCCAGCGCGATACGCAGTACCGCAGCGATAGACCATGCCATCAGCAGCGGGGAAACACTTGAACCGTGCATCATTGAAGCGATGTATTTGTCCACGCCGCTATCAACCAGAACCTGTTTGAAGGCACCGCCACCACCGATGATCAACAGCATCATCGCGATGATTTTGATTGAGGACACCAGCGTGTCGTTAATCTGATCCATCGAACGTCCACGGTTCAGACCAAAAGTGAACATCGCAATCAGCACCGCGATAAGCGTAGCCATGACCGGGTCGCCAAGGAATTCTGCAACAGTCAGGAAAGCATGACCTTTTGGCAGAATCATCTCCGCGACGGCGCGCATCGCCATCAGGATAACCGGAACCAGAGAGGTCCAGACGCTGACGCCAAAGCCAGGCATCTCTTCTTCAGTAAAGGTTTTCGCGCTGTACAGACCTTCCGGGATTGGCTTATCGATGCCTTTCAGGAAACGTGCGTACACCGGACCGGCGAGAATCACGGTCGGGATGGCCAGAATCGTACCAAACAGCAGGGTTTTACCCATATCTGCGTGGAAAATGGTGGCAATAGCGGTTGGACCCGGGTGCGGCGGCAGGAATCCGTGTGTGACGGACAGCGCAGCAGCCATTGGTACACCAACGTACAGCAGAGGGATATTTGCCGCCGCGGCAATTGTGAACACCAGCGGCAGCATCAGAACGAAGCCGACTTCATAGAACAGGGCGAAACCGACGGTGAAACCGGTTAATACCACCGCCCACTGAATGTGTTTTTTACCGAATTTAGCAATCAGCGTGGTGGCAATGCGCTGTGCGCCGCCACAGTCCGCCAACATTTTGCCCAGCATGGCGCCAAAACCCATAATCAGGGCGAGGCTGCCAAGAGTTCCGCCGACGCCGGCTTTAATAGAACCGATGACTTTATCCAGTGGCATCCCTTGCATCAATCCGACAGCAAGCGCCACCAGGACGAGAGCGATGAAGCCGTTCATTTTGAAACGGATCATCAGGAGGAGTAACAAGATTACACCGATAGCAACGATGACTAATGGCATGATTTACCTGGCCTTTACTTTGTTATGGGTAACGTCAGTGTTTAGATGACAAATTCCGATTGTCCCGACCGGGAACAGAGTATTTACAGCACCAATGCTGATTACCTTCAAAACTAATCAGTTTAGCTGGCTATTATGTGTGTGTTAGGTGCTGATACGAATGATACGGGTAACATGCAGCGCTTGAAAATCACCTGGGCAGGCAAAATTTAAATTATGAGAGGCTGGTCAAATTATGCAGGGGATTGTTGCAGGGCACAGGCAGAGAAATGCAGGGTTGTAGGCCGTTACGCTGCCATTCGGCAGCAATGCCCGATAGCGACGCGGATGCGTCTTATCGGGCCTACGGCAACTCTACAGCTTAGGACTTAGTAGTAAGAGTGCTCACCGCGCTGGTGTTCGGTTAAATCGCGAACGCCTTTCAGTTCAGGGAATTCAGCCAGCAGCTGTTTCTCGATACCTTCTTTCAGCGTTACATCTACCATTGAACAGCCGTTACAGCCGCCGCCAAATTGCAGAATGGCGTAGCCTTCATCGGTGATCTCCATCAGAGAGACGCGGCCGCCATGGCCTGCCAGCTGTGGGTTGATCTGCGATTGCAGCATGTACTCTACGCGTTCCATCAGCGGCGCATCATCGGCAACTTTACGCATTTTGGCGTTTGGCGCTTTCAGCGTCAGCTGGGAGCCTAACTGGTCGGTAACGAAATCGATTTCTGCATCTTCCAGATACGGTGCGCTCAGTTCATCAACATATGCGGTCAGCAGGTCAAATTTAATGGCGGTGTCGGTTGCTTCCACGGCGTCTGGCGGACAATAAGAAACGCCGCATTCAGCGTTAGGCGTGCCGGGATTAATCACAAATACGCGAATTTGTGTCCCTTCTTCCTGATTTGCCAGCAGTTTGGCAAAGTGCGCTTGTGCAGCATCGGAAATATGGATCATAGTAATGGCCTAATAGTTGACTATTTTACTTGGTTATAATACGCCCATCATCGAGGCTCTACAAGGTTCGACACAGGCACCATACCTGGACAGTCGCCGCGCCGTTGCGCAAAAGCAGCTGCGCGATTTCCGCGACGGTACTTCCGGTAGTGACGACATCATCCACAATAACCATATGGAGTCCCTGCACTGGCAATTCAAGGCGAAAGGCATTTTTCAGGTTACGTTTGCGTAATCTGGCGCTGAGATGGTGTTGTGTAGCGGTGGCCCGAACCCGTGTGATGGCCTGCCTGTCCCAGTCGCAGCCAAGCCAGTGCGCCAAAGGGCGACATAGTAAGTCGCTCTGATTAAATCCTCTGCGCCAGTGTCGGCGTTGCCAGAGTGGGACGCTAACGATCCTGTCCGGCAGAGGAAGACCGCTGACGCGCCGGGCCTGTAATACCTCCAGCAACAGTAAACGTGAAAGGGCAATGGCCATTTCGCTGCGGCGTGAAAACTTAAACTGGTGGATAAGTCCGCTCAGCGGAGGAATATAGTCGCTGACGGCGATCAGACGCTGCCACGGCGGGGATTTTTGCAGGCAACGGCCGCAGGGAAGCGAAGGATGTGCGGCAGGTAGTCCGCATTGAGGACATCGGCTGAGAGGTTGACGCGTTGCCCGCGAGCAAACCGAACAGATCCCCCAGTGCCCCAACGTCAACGGCATTCGGCATAGCCAGCACAATCCTGGTACTGTTAGCATAGATGCATCCTTTCAGGCTAAAAGAGAACAATAACTGATGAATGACATTTGGTGGCAGACCCAGGGTTCGGGAAATTGCCATCTTGTGCTGCTGCACGGATGGGGACTGAATGCGGAAGTATGGCATTGCATAAGTGAGGAACTGAGCTCGCATTTTACGCTGCACCTTGTCGACTTGCCGGGATTTGGTCGCAGTCAGGGTTTCGGCGCAATGTCGCTGGAAGAGATGGCTGAACGGGTATTAAGACAGGCGCCGGAGAACGCTATCTGGCTCGGCTGGAGTCTTGGCGGGCTGGTCGCAAGTCAGGTGGCGTTAACGCACCCTGAGCGTGTTCAGGCGTTGGTGACCGTCGCGTCTTCACCTTGCTTTAGCGCGCGCGATGAATGGCCGGGCATTAAGCCGGAAGTGCTGGCAGGTTTCCAGCAGCAACTGAGCGAAGATTTTCAGCGTACAGTGGAGCGTTTTCTGGCATTGCAAACGATGGGCACGGAAACCGCGCGTCAGGATGCGCGGGCGCTGAAGAAAACGGTGCTGGCTTTACCCATGCCGAAAGTCGAGGTGCTTAATGGCGGACTGGAGATCCTGAAAACAGTCGATCTGCGTGAGCCGTTATGCTCGGTGGATAAGCCTTTCCTGCGGATGTACGGTTATCTTGATGGTTTGGTTCCGCGCAAAGTCGTCCCGATGCTGGATACCCTGTGGCCACTGAGCGAGTCGTTGGTGTTTGCCAAAGCCGCGCATGCGCCGTTTATCTCACATCCAACGGAGTTCTGCTCAGCGCTGGTGGCGTTAAAACAGCGGCTATAAATCCGCTGTTTTGCCCGGTAGAATCATGCTGCCGGGCTGGGAATTAATGGCTGAACGTAGCCAGATCCTCAGCAGTCAGGCCGGTGATTCTGCAGATAGTCAGCGGGTCTATGCCATCAGCCTGCATGGTTGTTGCAATGCGCAGAGCTTCCTCACGTTTGCCTTGTTGCAAACCCTCTCGTAACCCTTTCCTGTGACCTTCCTGAAGACCATTAAGGTGCCCTTCCTGACGTAATCTTTCGGCAATTGTCATCAACTTTTCCTTGTGTTGAGGTAAACGTTCGGCGACCTGGTGAATAAATTCGCTAAAACGCGCGGTGTCCCCGGCCTGCATCAGGTAATTAAACAGGGCTTTCAACTGGTTGTCATTAGCGTGTCCTTTAACAAGCAGGATGGCGAGTTTTTCTACTAACCCCATCAAATCTCGTTTACGAATATGTTTTTGGATGAGCTCCAGCAGCGCCATCCGGCGGTGCTGCATGATCTCGTCATCTGGCACAACGGTGATATCGACCAATGGAAATGCTGTGGCATAAAGTGGTCTGGCTGCCTCCGGGTTGTCAAATTCGTCCAGCCAGCAGAGTGAATATGGATATGGGCTGACGGTACCATGATAAAAAAGTATGGGGATCACCAACAGTAGTTTCTTATGGCCCGCGTCCAGATGCCTCTGCATTACGGCAATGGCATAGCGCATGAGGCGAAATGCCATATGAGCATCCGCGGTACTCTGATGTTCAATGATGGTGTAAATGTAGCCATCGCCTTCACGAGTTTTCAGCGACCACAACACGTCTGAATAGTACGCGCGCAAATCATCTTCAATAAAGCTGCCCGATTCCAGTTGTAGTGTGTTCAGATCGCAAAGTGCACGTAAAGAGTCGGGTAGATGAAGTTGCAGAAAATCGCGGGCGGTCGCTGGGTGGTTCAAAAACGTTTTGAAAATCGCGTCATGCGGCGTAGCTGTCGTGTCAGTATTCATGGCGAACCGTCACCTGGGAAATAAGATGACGAGACTCTACTTGCCCGATCGACAGTAATCATCCACGAGTTGATAGTTCTGCGCGGAAGGCAGAGGGATAGATCTGTTTTGCTGAAACAGTGAAATCGTTGTGGGAGCCGTTACGCAAAAAGCCGGATATCAGCATAAACGCTGAATCCGGCAGGAGCGGCACACTAGCGCAAAGCCCACCACTCGCGCAGGCAGGCTTTACCTTCCGGGCAACTCTTGCAGCTTCCGGACAGACACCCATCGGCATCTTCCTGAATCCGCACCGCTTTGCCCATCTTTTCTAACTGATTCAGCATGGCGTCAATCATTGGCTGCGGGGTATGCAGCGTGTGGCTAATTTGCTTTGCCTCCATACGCCCCCGCAGCGCCAGTAAATCACGAACCTGAATAAGCGATGCCATTGTTGACGACCTTAGTGGCAATCGCCAGTGGTACTGGAACAGCAGGAGCTAGCCGTTCTGTTGGTTGACAGCAGTGAGAGATCCACCCGGCTGCGGGCACGGCGCAGCAGACCCAGCAATACGATGTTAAACAGGATGACGGCTAAGATGCACACCAGACTGTAAGTCGGATGCTCTTTGTAACTGACGGTCTGATAAAACAGCGTCGACAGTGAATAGGCGATGTTCAGGCCCCACAGGATCGAGAAGCCCATCCAACCACGGCTTGATTCACGTGCGATAGCACCCATCACTGAAATGCACGGGACATACAGCAGCACGAAAATCAGGTAGCTGTACGCGGCGGCGGCGCTGCCAAATTTCTCGCCCATCACGCCCATTGCGCCTGTAGCCATCTCGCCGTCGCCTTTGCTGGCTTCGATAGGGTTGGCCAGAACGCTCAGGCTAAAGGTATCTTTCAGGCTTTGCCAGGTTTCATCCACCGCACTGAACAGCTCTTCACCGAGGTGGAAATCTGCCGGATTGAACTCTTCTTCCTGAATGTTTTCTGCGGTATAGAGCGTGTTCAGCGTACCGACAACCACTTCTTTCGCCATCGCGCCGGTAAACAGACCTACGGTTGCCTGCCAGTTATCTTCGTGAACGCCAATCGGCTTAAAGACTGGGGTAATAACGCGGCTAACGGAGGCCAGAGCAGAGTCGTTGATGTTGTCGACGATTTTTCCGCTCAGCGAGAAGCTGTTAAACGCGCTGAGGAAAATGCTGACGATGATGATGACTTTACCGGCACGCAGCACGAAGCCTTTCAGGCGTTGCCAGGTCTGAATAATCAGGCTCTTGATGTGCGGCACATGGTACACCGGAAGCTCCATCACGAACGGTGTTGCTTCGCCACGCATGATGGTGTGTTTGAGCATCAGACCGGTCAGTACCGCCATGATGATACCCAGTACATACAATGAGAAGACCGCTAGCGCGCCGTTCTGACCAAAGAAAGCCGCGGCAAAGACGGCGAAAATCGCCAGGCGTGCGCCGCAGGACATAAACGGCGCCATCATGATGGTCATCAGACGTTCACGTGGGGCATCCAGGGTACGGGCCCCCATCACCGACGGTACGTTGCAGCCAAAACCGACTATCAGCGGGACAAACGATTTACCCGGCAGTCCCAGCGCCTGCATCAGGCGGTCCATCACAAACGCAGCGCGCGCCATGTAACCGGAGTCTTCAAGGAAGGAGAGGAACAGGTACATCATGCCGATTTGCGGTACCAACGGTAGCACGGTGTTAATCCCGCCGCCAAGACCTTGCGCCAGGAAGATGGTCAGCCAGTCCGGGAAGTGCAGCGTATAGCCAATCCATTGAATACCATGAATAAATAGCGCCACGGAACCCACATCGAATAACGGCTGCAGCGCGCCGCCAATGTTAATGGCGAGCAGGAACATCAGGTACATCACGAACAGGAAAATTGGCAGCCCAAGGAAACGGTTGAGGACAATTTTATCCACCGCGGTAGTGAAACGGCTCGGCTCTGCCGTCAGGGTATTACTGACGGTATCGCAGATTGCGGCGATGCATTGGTAACGCGCATCGGCGATATGCAGCGCCGGATCGTCCATTGTTTCGCTCAGACGCGCAATGGCGGCATCGAGGTTTTGCGCGGCGTCACCGGCGTAGGCACGGCTGTAGATATCGCCTTCCAGCATTTGCAGGCCCAGCCAGCGGCGCTGTTTTAGCGGCATATCTTTGGCCATCGCGTCAGCGAGGGAATCGGCTTCCTGCAGCAGCGGCTGGGCATAATGCACCAGTTCGACGGTGTCGTTTTCCTTGTAGCGATCGATCGCCAGCTTCAGCGCTTCAATGCCGCGGGCGCGGGTGGAGACCAGCGGAACCACCGGGCAGCCAAGACGGGCGGAGAGGGCGTCGATATCAATACGGATTTGCTGTTTCTCAGCAATATCCAGCATGTTCAGGGCGACGATACAGGGAATACCCAGCTCAAGCAGTTGCAACGTCAGGTAGAGGTTGCGCTCAAGGTTTGAGGCATCGACCACGTTGATCAACAGATCCGCGTCGCCGCTTAAAATGTAGTGACAGGCGATTTGCTCATCGAGAGAGGTCTGTGATGAGATTGTCGTCAGTGAATAGGTGCCGGGTAAGTCGACCAGCGTGACCTGATGGTCCGTCGTGGCGAAATGACCTTCTTTACGTTCAACGGTAACGCCAGCCCAGTTGCCTACACGCTGACGCGCGCCGGTGAGCTGGTTGAATAAGGTTGTCTTGCCGGAATTAGGATTACCAATTAAACCAATGGTTAGTTTTTTCATTTTTATAGACTCACTGTATTAACAGGATACCGCTTCCACTTCTAATAACGCCAAATCCTTTTTACGCAATACCAGACTTACGCGACGCGTTTCAATATGGATGGGATCGCCGAGCGGGGCGACGCGAACCACGTTGAAGGATGAGCCGGGTAGCATGCCAAGTGACAACAGTTTCTGACGATAAGCCGGGCTGATTTCACGGGCAAAACCGGTAATTTTCCACGCACTGTCAGGAGTGAATTGCATAGGGACCTACTTATATCTCGCTAACTGGGTGATTACCTCATGGGGCGACAGGGCGGCATGAGACCAGATGATTAGCCAACGTAAGGAAAGAGTAAATAATCAACAAAACAATGATAATGAGAATGGTTTCTATCATCAATAGAATAAGTGTGACGGAATGTACAATTAGATAATAATTTGAGCCAATTTTGATATTCCTCAATATTTATTCTGGTTGGGGACGAATGATTCGCGCTAGCAATTATTGAAATCCTTAATGTTTAATTAAGGTTTCATCTGTTAATGAAGTGATAAATATAATGAGGAAGAGAGAAGATAATATAGCAAATATGCCGGATACGGTATTTACACCGCTATCCGGCACATGATCCAAACTTAGCGCTTTTTACCCATTGCCGCTGCCAGCGCATCCATCATCGCGCTGTTGCCCGCAGGCTGAGCGTCACGGCCACGAGGTTTCGCGGCTTTTGGTGCCGGACGATTGCCCTGAGTACGATCGCTATTTCCGCCGCTGCGGCGCGCGTTGGTTTCACCTGGCTGCTCATCCAGACGCATAGTCAGCGCGATACGCTTACGCTGCAGGTCTACTTCCAGCACTTTTACCTTCACAATATCACCCGCTTTCACCACGGTGTGTGGATCTTCGACGAACTTATTTGACAGTGAAGAAATGTGCACCAAACCGTCCTGGTGTACGCCGATATCGACAAACGCGCCGAAGTTGGTGACGTTGGTGACAGCCCCTTCCAGAATCATTCCCGGTTGCAGATCGTTCATGGTTTCTACGCCGTCAGCAAACTGTGCGGTTTTGAATTCAGGACGCGGGTCGCGGCCCGGTTTTTCCAGCTCTCTGATAATGTCGGTGACGGTTGGTACCCCGAAACGTTCGTCGGTAAAGTCGGACGCTTTCAGATTACGCAGTTCTGTGCTGTTGCCCATCAGATCACGCAGCGATTGCTCGGTGGCAGCCAGAATGCGTTCCACAATCGGATACGCTTCCGGGTGAACGGTGGAAGCATCCAGCGGATTATCGCCGTGATTGATACGCAGGAAGCCCGCGCACTGCTCAAAGGCTTTAGGTCCCAGGCGGCTGACTTTGAGCAGTTGTTGGCGGTTCTGGAACTGGCCGTTCTCATCGCGCCAGGCGACGATGTTTTGCGCCATCATGCGCGTCAGGCCCGCCACGCGGGTCAGCAGCGGTACGGAGGCGGTGTTCAGATCAACGCCGACGGCGTTTACGCAGTCTTCCACGACCGCATCCAGCTTACGCGCCAGCTGCGTCTGGCTGACGTCGTGTTGATACTGGCCCACACCGATAGATTTCGGATCGATTTTCACCAGCTCAGCCAGCGGATCCTGCAGACGACGGGCGATAGACACCGCCCCACGCAGCGAAACATCGAGGTCCGGGAACTCCAGGGCCGCCAGCTCGGAAGCGGAGTACACTGATGCGCCGGCTTCGCTGACGATTACTTTCTGCGCGGTGACTTGCGGGAACTGTTTCTGTACATCGAGGAAGAAACGCTCGGTTTCGCGCGACGCCGTACCGTTACCAATCGCCACCAGCTCAACGTTGTATTTTTCACATAACGCCGCAACGGCGACGGCGGCTTTGGCGGCCTGACCGGTATGCGGATAAATGGTATCGGTAGCGACCAGTTTGCCGGTACCGTCAACCACAGCCACTTTTACCCCGGTACGCAGACCCGGATCGAGGCCCATTGTGGCGCGCAGTCCGGCTGGGGCGGCCATCAGCAGGTCATGCAGGTTGCGGGCAAAGACGTTAATCGCTTCATCTTCCGCACGTTCGCGCACGGTACCCATCAGCTCGGTTTCAAGGTGCATCAGCACTTTGATGCGCCACGTCCAGCTCACAACGCCTTTACGCCAGCTGTCGGCAGGTGCGTTATTCAGGCGCAGTCCCAGATGATCCTGGATAATCTGCTCGCCGTGGCTCTCTTTTGGCGGCTCATCGAATTGCGGGTCGGCATTCAGAGAAAGCTGTAACACGCCTTCGTTACGACCACGAAACATGGCCAGCGCACGGTGGGATGGCACGGTAGAAATCGGTTCATGGTGGTCGAAATAGTCACGGAACTTCGCCCCTTCCTCTTCTTTACCGCTGACCACGGTAGAAACCAAATGCGCGTTTTTCCACAGGTAATCACGAACTTTTGCCAGCAGCGCGGCGTCTTCTGCGAAACGCTCCATCAGAATGTAGCGCGCGCCGTCGAGAGCGGCTTTGGTGTCCGCCACGCCGTTTTCGGCGTTGAGGTATTTTGCGGCTTCCGTTTCCGGGTCGTGGGAGGGGTCGTTCCACAGCAGATCAGCCAGCGGCTCCAGCCCGGCTTCAATGGCGATTTGCCCACGGGTGCGGCGCTTGGGTTTGTACGGCAGATAGAGATCTTCGAGTTCGGTCTTACTTAACGTACCGTTGATCGCATTCGCCAGATCATCGGTCAGTTTGCCTTGCTCGCCGATAGATTTCAGGATCGCCTGACGGCGGTCTTCCAGTTCACGCAGATATCCCAGACGGGTCTCCAGATTACGCAATTGCGTATCGTCCAGACCGCCGGTGATTTCCTTACGATAACGTGCGATAAACGGCACGGTGTTCCCTTCATCAAGCAGGCGAACGGCAGCTTCTACCTGTTCAGCACGAGCCTGAATTTCACCTGCGATAATGCGGCAGAAAGAATCATTCATCATGGATAGCTTCGTCTATAGGATAAAAAATCAGGGGATAGTTATACGGATTGACTGGCAAAAATGCCAGTCATCTACGGGGGCTTCGGATTGTTCCGGTCTCACTTCACGTATTCGATCTCATTTACATACCAACTGGCTTCGCCGCCAGGGGTGTTGACTACCGCGAGATCGCCGACCTCTTTTTTCAGCAGCGCCCGCGCCATTGGCGAATCGATAGAGATGTAATCTTTACGACCGAAGATCTCATCGTAGCCGACAATGCGGAATTTGCGGATGTCGCCATCGTCATTTTCAATCTCGACCCATGCGCCGAAGAAGACTTTGCCTTCCTGTTGCGGGGAGTAATCGACGATTTTCAGATTTTCCATGCACTTGGTCAAATAACGAACGCGGCGGTCAATCTCGCGCAGGCGCTTTTTATTATACTGGTAGTCGGCATTTTCGCTGCGGTCGCCCAGACTTGCGGCCCAGGTGACCTTTTTGGTGACTTCCGGGCGCTCTTCACGCCAGAGATAATTCAGCTCTTGTTTGAGTTTTTCATACCCTTCACGGGTTATCAGGGGCGTTTTCATCTTATTGTTTTACCTTCGACTCTGTGATGATGCGCACAATTAGTATTACGTGAGCATATCAACAGAATAAATAATGTATTGCGAGAAACATTGTATACTTAAGCTGCTGTTTAATATGCTTTGTAACAATTTAGCCTGGAATTCATACCAGAATTCGCTGGTGACTCACGTGAGCTTTCTTAAGAATATACACTTAATTGTTGCGAACCTTTGGGAGTAATAACAATGCAAGAGAACTATAAGATTCTGGTGGTCGATGACGACATGCGCTTACGTGCGCTTCTGGAACGTTATCTGACCGAGCAGGGCTTCCAGGTTCGAAGCGTCGCAAACGCTGAGCAGATGGATCGTCTGCTGACCCGTGAGTCCTTCCACCTGATGGTGCTGGATTTAATGCTGCCGGGTGAAGACGGCCTATCTATTTGCCGTCGCCTGCGCAGCCAAAGCAACCCGATGCCGATCATTATGGTGACCGCGAAGGGTGAAGAAGTTGATCGTATCGTAGGGCTGGAAATCGGCGCTGACGATTACATTCCGAAACCGTTTAACCCGCGTGAACTGCTGGCGCGTATTCGTGCCGTACTGCGTCGTCAGGCGAACGAACTGCCGGGCGCACCTTCTCAGGAAGAAGCGGTTATTGCCTTTGGTAAGTTCAAACTGAACCTCGGTACGCGTGAAATGTTCCGCGAAGATGAGCCGATGCCGCTCACCAGCGGGGAGTTTGCGGTACTGAAAGCGCTGGTAAGCCACCCGCGTGAGCCGCTGTCTCGCGACAAGCTGATGAACCTGGCCCGTGGTCGTGAATACTCGGCGATGGAACGTTCTATCGACGTACAGATTTCTCGTCTGCGCCGTATGGTGGAAGAAGATCCGGCGCATCCGCGTTATATTCAGACCGTATGGGGCCTGGGCTACGTTTTTGTTCCGGACGGTTCTAAAGCATGAGGCGAATGCGCTTCTCGCCACGAAGTTCGTTTGCCCGCACATTATTGCTCATCGTCACCTTGCTGTTTGCCAGCCTGGTGACGACTTATCTGGTCGTGCTGAACTTCGCGATTTTGCCGAGCCTCCAGCAGTTTAATAAGGTCCTGGCCTACGAAGTTCGTATGCTGATGACCGATAAACTGCAGCTGGAGGACGGTACACAACTGGTGGTGCCTCCCGCGTTTCGTCGGGAAATTTATCGTGAGTTGGGTATTTCCCTCTATTCCAACGAGGCCGCTGAAGAGGCCGGACTGCGTTGGGCGCAACACTATGAATTCTTAAGTCATCAGATGGCGCAGCAGTTGGGTGGCCCGACAGAAGTCCGCGTTGAGGTCAACAAAAGCTCGCCGGTCGTGTGGCTGAAAACCTGGCTGTCGCCCAATATCTGGGTACGTGTGCCGCTCACTGAAATCCATCAGGGTGATTTCTCGCCGCTGTTCCGCTATACGTTGGCGATCATGCTGCTGGCCATTGGCGGCGCATGGCTATTTATTCGTATTCAGAACCGACCGCTGGTGGATCTTGAACATGCGGCGTTGCAGGTAGGGAAAGGTATTATTCCGCCGCCGTTGCGTGAGTATGGCGCTTCTGAGGTGCGTTCTGTTACCCGTGCCTTTAACCATATGGCGGCAGGCGTGAAGCAACTGGCCGATGACCGTACATTGCTGATGGCAGGGGTGAGCCACGATCTACGTACTCCACTGACGCGTATCCGTCTGGCGACGGAAATGATGGGCGAGGAAGACGGTTATCTCGCAGAATCCATCAATAAGGACATCGAAGAGTGTAACGCTATTATCGAGCAGTTTATCGATTATCTGCGTACCGGTCAGGAGATGCCGATGGAGATGGCAGATCTGAACTCGGTGTTAGGCGAAGTGGTCGCGGCGGAAAGCGGCTATGAGCGTGAAATTGAGACTGCGCTGCTGCCGGGCAACATTCAGGTGAAGATGCATCCACTGTCGATCAAGCGTGCGGTTGCCAATATGGTGGTTAATGCCGCCCGCTATGGTAACGGCTGGATTAAGGTCAGTAGCGGTATGGAGCCGCATCGCGCCTGGTTCCAGGTGGAAGATGATGGTCCGGGTATCAAGCCGGAGCAGCGTAAACATCTGTTCCAGCCGTTTGTCCGCGGGGACAGCGCGCGTAGTACCAGCGGTACGGGTCTGGGGCTGGCGATTGTGCAGCGTATTATCGATAACCATAACGGTATGTTGGAAATTGGCACCAGCGAGCGGGGTGGGTTGTCGATTCGCGCCTGGCTTCCGGTGCCCTTCACTCGTGCGCAGGGCACCACGAAAGACGCATAAAAAAAGGGAGGCGAAATGCCTCCCTTTTTGTTGTTGTAGGCCGGATAAGGCGAAACCGCCATCCGGCAACGTCAATTACAGCTTCGGCCCGGCGCTAACCAGCGCTTCACCTGCTGGGGTGTCGGTGTACTTCTCGAAATTCTCGATAAACAGTTTCGCCAGTGCGTTGGCTTTTTCCTGCCACTGCTCCGGTGACGCGTAGGTGTTACGCGGATCGAGAATGCGAGTATCCACGCCCGGCAGTTCGGTTGGGATAGCCAGGTCAAACATCGGCAGACGGAATGTTTCTGCGTCGTCCAGTGAACCGTTCAGAATGGCGTCGATAATCGCGCGAGTATCTTTGATGGAGATACGCTTACCGGTACCGTTCCAGCCGGTGTTAACCAGATACGCCTGCGCACCTGCCGCCTGCATACGTTTCACCAGCACCTCTGCGTACTGCGTTGGGTGCAGCGTCAAAAATGCTGCGCCAAAGCAAGCAGAGAAGGTTGGGGTCGGTTCAGTGACGCCACGCTCGGTACCGGCCAGTTTAGCGGTAAAGCCAGACAGGAAGTGGTACTGCGTTTGATCGGCGGTCAGGCGAGAAACCGGCGGCAGCACGCCAAACGCGTCGGCGGTCAGGAAGATAACCTTAGTGGCATGACCCGCTTTTGACACCGGCTTAACAATATTCTCGATGTGATAAATCGGGTAGGAAACACGGGTGTTCTCGGTTTTGGAACCGTCGTCGAAATCGATGGAACCATCTCCGCGCACGGTAACGTTTTCCAACAGCGCGTCACGACGGATCGCGTTGTAGATTTCCGGCTCGGCCTCTTTAGACAGTTTGATGGTCTTGGCGTAGCAACCGCCTTCGAAGTTAAACACGCCATCGTCATCCCAACCGTGTTCATCATCGCCGATCAGGCGGCGTTTGGGGTCGGTGGACAGCGTGGTTTTACCGGTGCCGGACAGGCCAAAGAAGACCGCCACATCACCTTTTTCCCCGACGTTTGCCGAGCAGTGCATAGAGGCGATGCCCTTCAGCGGCAGCAGGTAGTTCATGACGGAGAACATCCCTTTTTTCATCTCGCCGCCGTACCAGGTACCACCAATCAACTGAATGCGTTCAGTCAGGTTGAATGCCACGAAGTTTTCTGAGTTCAGACCCTGCTCTTTCCATTGCGGGTTGGTGCATTTAGCTCCGTTCATTACGATAAAATCAGGTTTAAAATCAATCAGTTCTTCGTCGCTTGGGCGGATGAACATATTTTTGACAAAATGCGCCTGCCAGGCCACTTCGGTAATAAAGCGCACGGAAAGACGGGTATCGGCGTTAGCGCCGCAGAACGCGTCAACGATAAACAGGCGTTTGCCAGAGAGTTGCTGGGTGACTAACCCTTTCAGATGTTGCCAGGTTTCCGGGGAGAGCGGTTTGTTGTCGTTCTTGCCTTTACCTTTGTCTGACCACCACAGCGTATCTCGCGTGGTGTCGT
The DNA here is from genome assembly GCF_005281025.1 of Citrobacter sp. wls714. Lineage (NCBI taxonomy): Bacteria > Pseudomonadati > Pseudomonadota > Gammaproteobacteria > Enterobacterales > Enterobacteriaceae > Citrobacter > Citrobacter sp. wls714. The sequence continues at coordinate 201,656 of NZ_SZWZ01000092.1, forward strand.
CGCGGACAATGTACTTATCCTTCGGCGAACGCCCGGTAAAGATACCGGTATCAACAGCAACGGCGCCCAGATCCGTTAACACGCCACGCTCATAACCTTCCAGATTTGGATCAAGTTCTTCCTGATACAACAGGTCGTAGCTGGGATTGTAAACGATATCCTGAACGTCATTGATACCATAAGCCTTGAGATCTTGCGGGGTTAAACTGTTGTTCACACGCATTTCACTGCTCCTTAGCCAATATGTATTACCTGGAATAGTAAGGTTTTTTTGGGATTGCTAACCGCGACAAGGCTCATAGATTTACGCATCCGGAAAAACCACAGGCGACCGAATGCGCTGCGACTCCTGTCACAAAGAGGCAGATATTATGGCAGGAAACCCTTTTTTGTTGTGGAAAATGTTCTTAAAACGTTAATAGAGAGTGTTTTTGACGGGAATCTTGTGAGTGTAATCGCATTCACGTAAGAAAAATACGTAACTCATACATAAACAATATCGATTCACTTCCCGTCGTCATGGTTCGAAAAAGGTCAGTCAATACTCAAAATTGTGAAGTTGATGCGATTATGGGGCTTTCTCGTGATGCTGGATGACGACATGGATAGCGTTGAACTTTCACAAACGACTAGCGGGAGTATGAGATCTATTGGTATGCGGCAGGTGGGGGCTAATGAGTAAGCAGGAGCTAGCCCGGCAGAGCAAACTACCGGGCTAATAACTTAATGGACCTGTGGGTCTGCTGGAGAAGCGTTGCTGCGGATCTCAGCAATATCCATAGCGTTAAACAGATAGTGGCTACCGCAGTAATCGCAGTGCATATCGATCTCGCCTTCTTCCGCCAGAATGCTGTCCACTTCTTCGTCCGGCAGCGTTTTCAGTGCGCCTGCGCAGCGTTCGCGTGAACAGGTGCATTTGAACTCAACGTCCTGCGGATCGTAGAGAGTGACTTCCTCTTCGTGGTACAAACGCCACAGCACTTCGTTGGCTGGCAGCGTCAACAGCTCTTCGGTTTTGATGGTTTCGGTCAAAGCGGTGAGGTGATCGAAATCATCTGCCTGCGCGTTTTGCGCCGGCATCACCTGCAGCAGCATCCCACCAGCGGCGGGTTTGCCATCGACGTCGCCAGTTCGGATAAACAGACGAGTCGGTAGCTGTTCAGAACGCATGAAGTAATCTTCCAGACAGGCGGCCAGCGTATCGCCTTCCAGACCGACCACCCCCTGATAACGCTCGCCTTCTTCCGGCGTAATGGTGATCACCAGGTAGCCGTTGCCTACCAGCGTTTTCAGATCCGCGCCTTCAGGAATATCACCCTGCATGCGGGCCACGCCACGCATCTGCTGGTTGTTATTGCCGTTGATGACGGCCAGGCTCAGCGGACCATCGCCCTGCAACTGAACGGTGATATCGCCAGCAAACTTCAGCGTAGCGGTGAGCAGACTGGTGGCAACCAGCAGTTCAGCCAGCACGTTTTTGACCGGCTGCGGGTAAGTATGGTTTTCGAGGATCTGTTGCAGGGTTTCCGAAACGGTCACCAGCTCGCCGCGCACGGCAAAGTTTTCAAACAGATAACGATGTAATTGGTCATGTTGCGGCATAATCATCTCTCTTGCAGGTGACAGTCACTCGCTGTCGCCGTGTTTAAATCGTAACAGGTCGCGGCGTTCTTTCTTGTCCGGTCGTCTGTCCGGGTGCGGCATGGTTAACGCGTTAAGTTTACGCGCCAGCGCCATTTTTTCGCGTTTTTCCACGCTTTCCGCGGTTTCTTCATACAGCGTAACGGCTTCCGTGGCCGGGCGACGCTGCTCGGTAATGGCCTTGATAATGACCGTTCGCTCGTCATTTCCCTGGCGCAGGGTGAGGGTGGCGTTCAGCTCGACAATCTTGCTCGGCTTACTGCGCTGGCCGTTGTAATGCACCTTACCGCCTTCAACCATTTCGCGGGCCAGCGCACGCGTTTTATAAAAGCGCGCAGCCCATAGCCATTTATCCAGCCTGACTTCAGCAGAGGGCTTTTCTTTCATGGCGTCTCCTTCACATCAGTGAGGGGATCAGTCGGCGGTAGTCATTCAATGACGGATGGCGTGCGTACTGTTTTTCCGCAATACCTGAGTCGGGATTGGTTACGCCGAGGCAGTAACGAATGCCGAACAGAGCAGCGGCGTCGAGAATGGGTTCGCTATCGTCAATAAACAGCGTCTTCTCTGCACTCATTCCCGTTTCTTCAGCCACAGCGTGCCATAACCGCTGATCCTCTTTGGGATAACCAAATGTGTGGGTGGAAAGTAATAAATCAAGGTGCGAGGCCAGACCGGTATGCTCTAGTTTTACCGCGAGATTATGCGGATGTGCGTTGGTGAGCAAAATACGGCGTTTGCCGCTGGCTTTCAAAGCATCAAGAAACGGTACGGTATCTTCACGCAAAACGGCGCGTGGTCCCTGTTCCGTTGTCATGGCGCAAATATCCAGATCCAGGCACTCGCTCCAGTAATCCAGGCAGTACCAGTTTAGCGTATGCTGCACGGCATGATACTGCTGGCGAATATAGTCCTGGGCTTCCTGGGGAGAGATGCCCTGCTTCGCGCCGTAGGTTTCCGGCACCAGTTTTTGCCAGAAATAATTGTCGAATGCCAGATCGAGTAGCGTGCCGTCCATATCCAGCAACACAGTGTCGACATCCTGCCAGGCAATATTGATATGCATGGAAACTCCCCAGAAGAAAACATGATGCGCGACAGGGTAGCATATCCTGGCGCGCGAGCGTGTTATCGAATCAGGCTTTCCGGGTCGTCAATCAGCGTTGGGTTGAGGCAACTTTCGTAGTAGCTCTGAATTTCCGCGATGCGCGAACGATGGCGCTGGTAGCGTCTGAATGCCTGAACGCTGTTATAGATAGTGCATCCGAGCATGGAGAGCATCAGCAGCGTCGTGCCAAGGTAGCGCCATAATCCTGAACGATCCGGGATTCGGTGCAGGCCAATGTGCTGAGTACCGTTGGCGTCGGTAGAGATATTGGTGACAATCCCCTCCGCGCGAAATGGTGTTTGCATTAGCATCTGAGCCAGACGCTGGAAGGCGTTCCACTGTTCTTGCGGCGGGTAGTCATACAGAGAGGTCGACGGCCAGGGCTGATCCACCAGATCGCTGCCTTCGTCGCTGATAATCAAAAAACCGCCAGGGGCAGGGCTATTCAGCGCCTGGGCCGCACGCGCTGTCTCGCGTGCAATAAACGGCGCCGTAGAGGTATTCACCAGATTATCCAGCGACTCTGCGCTTACTGGACGCAACAATACGTTTACGCCATCCAGTTTTCCGGCGTTAGCGCGTTTCACCAGCGCAGCCCAGTCTTTACTGTTACCGAGGTTAACCAGCGCATTTTTTAAGCGTACGCATTCATCTTTGGCTGCGCACAAATCGGCTGTTTTCAGGACAATTTCACCAAAATCGTCCAGTAACACCATGCCGGACTTTTGGATTGCCGAACGTAACGACGCGCTGACGCGGGAATCATCATCCGGTTTGGGGTGCAACTGGCGGTTTACGGCCTGCGTGAGCGCGGTGGCTTTATTCACCAGATCGGATTCAGGAAGCGGTAGCGCGCGCGCGTCATTCCAGATAATTTGCGTGCAATCAAAAGGCATGAACGGCGTGGCGGGCTGTGTATTCCAGCTCCCTTGGGTATGAATGTTACACATACCTGTGCCGCTCAGGTGTAGCGTGTCCCCCACGCGGACGCCCGCGTTCTCAAGCTGTTTCACGCTGGTGGCTTCGATAGTCTGTGCACCTTTCATCCACGAAAGCGTGAATTTTATCGGCATATCTAACGGGATCCAGAACAGTAGCATCAGCAGCACCAGCAGCGAACCGCCTGCGATAACGGCATTGCGTAGCCAGTGTTGCAACGGGAAATTTTTAACTTCGTCGTGCAGGGATAAAAAACGCCCCTGGCGAACAACGTGGCGATCGAGATAAATATCGATATCCGTTTGCTGACCGAGATCCTGCGCAATGTATGGCTGCCAGTGAGGGGGGTAGATCAGATCAATAATACCCAGAGAGATATTGTTAATTTGCTCCTGGTCGTTCTCGCCAAACAATCCCCAGCGACGCGGTGTCCCGCGCAGACAATGAATTTCTCGCAGGGCGGTTTTAGATGGCGGAGCGAACAGCCCCCACAGACCTGCACCCAGCAACAGCACCGCGCCACCGACTGCCCACGGCACAAACGTATCCGGGATGATTAAACATAAAAAGAACAGCAGGAATGATGCGGCAATCAGTAACGCTTCGCGTAATCCAGAAGGGCGGCTGAGCGCATATTCTTCATGGGTTTCCTGACGAATATTCAGTAGTTCGATTTGTTCGCTTTCTTCACCGCGAATGGACGCCTGGGTAGAGGCGGTATGCTGTAACGCATAGCCACGCGCTTCCTGCATATATTCCTGCAGCGTGTGGCCGTTTAGCGAAATAACCAGCGGCAACGTATTGGTGTGGATCAGCTCAACGCTGTTTTCGTCATTGATGTATTGTTCCCAAAAAGGCGGCAAATGCACCTCAACGGAATCAAGATAATAGCGCCATTTGTTAGGATCGTCGGTGGTAATGCCGTAACGTGTAATCGCGTGCGTAAGCACAATGACGCTGTTACTTTGGGCATTCAGCGTTAACGATACCGGCGCAGAGCTGGCACCCGTTGGACCCGGTACTTGCTGAATTTGACTAAGGCTTTCGAGATAGTTTTCGACAGCGCTGCGTTCTTCAGGCGTAAGTTTACGCTTCGCGGCGTCTGAAAAGACGTTGCTCAAGGGTAAATTTTTCCGTCTGGATTTCGTTCTGAGTCGCCACCCTGCGAGCAATGAGCAGGCCAGCAAAGCAGCTAAAAAAATCAGAATGGTGCTCATGCTTTCCCCATCTTACTTAGTCTGTCAGGCGTGGTCAGTCGCACCCTGTTCAATATTCGTGATTCTTTAGTTGGCTATCGGCAAGTGTGGAGTTGAACTTGAGCATCTTAAAGCGCAGTCCAGTAAATGCGAATCATAGCAAAATCACTAAAAATGGAATATCAGCAAATTCCTAGAGTTATTTCAACCTATTGACTTTTAATTTGAAATAGGGATTAACTTTTAGTACGTTACATAAATGTAAATAAACGGCAATTCACGTTGCCGAAACCGTGCGGTATATCGCACAATGACCCCAGATTTCACAGCAAAGATCCTCACAATGAGCAAATCATTACAAAAACCCACGATTTTGAAAGTGGAAACCGTCGCCCAATCCCGGCTGTTTAAGGTCGAAAGCGTGGACCTTGAGTTCAGCAATGGCGTACGCCGCGTTTATGAACGTATGCGGCCCTCCACGCGTGAAGCGGTAATGATTGTGCCGATTGTGGATGACCACCTGATCCTTATCCGCGAATACGCGGTCGGGACCGAGTCCTACGAACTGGGTTTTTCCAAAGGATTAATTGATCCCGGTGAAAGCGTATTTGAGGCGGCGAATCGGGAACTGAAAGAAGAGGTGGGATTTGGCGCGAAAGATCTGACTTTTTTGAAGAAACTCAGCATGGCGCCATCTTATTTCTCCAGCAAGATGAACATTGTGGTGGCAGAGGATCTTTATCCTGAATCGCTGGAAGGGGATGAACCTGAGCCATTACCGCAGGTACGCTGGCCACTCGCGCATATGATGGATTTGCTGGAGGATCCTGATTTCCACGAAGCGCGCAATGTGAGCGCGTTGTTCCTCGTACGCGAATGGCTGAAAGGGCAGGGCCGGCTTTAATATCTATCCCGCTAAATACACAAACAATAAAAAAGGCGCCGAAGCGCCTTTTTTGATCAGAACAGTTCGTGTGTCTCACCATTATCGATAATGGTTGTCCCTACCTCGTGTACCGCCTGCTGCGTTGGCTGAGTACCTTCAATGAAATACTCTGCACGGCTGTTACCGCCGCTCGCCAGTTGACCGGTACTGCGATCGATATTGACTGTCACAATACCCGGCGGCGGCGTCAACGGCTGCTCAGGCACGCCTTCCAGCACGGATTTCATGTAAGCATCCCACGCAGGCTGTGCGCTCTTCGCGCCGCCTTCATAGCCGGAGATTTGATCTTTGATCGCCCCGGAAGCTGTCGTGTGACCCAGATTGCGGCGATGATCATCAAAGCCGATCCATACTGACGTCACTACGCCTGGCCCGTAACCGGAGAACCATGCATCTTTCGAACTGTTGGTGGTCCCGGTTTTCCCGCCGATATCATGACGCTGTAAATCGCGACCGGCACGCCAACCAGTTCCCATCCAGCCGGGTTCACCAAAGATATTGGTGTTCAGCGCGCTTTTAATCAGGAAGGCCAGCGGCGTGTTGATCACGTGCGGAGCGTACTCCTGCGTTCCACTTTGCGCGACCAACGCCTGATTCGCCTGCTCAAGCTGCGGCATAGGCACGGCAGCATTCTGCTGTTCCTGCGAGACAGCGACATCTTCTACATTGCTGTTTTCCAGCACGTTAGATTTCTGGGTATCGCCATAAATCACCGGGATATCACAATCCGGGCAGGCAATTTTTGGCTTCGCTTCGAAGATAACGCCGCCCATATCGCTTTCGATCTTACTGATGAAATACGGATCGACCAGGAAACCTCCGTTCGCCATCACCGCGTAACCGCGCGCCACCTGCATTGGCGTGAACGAGGCGGAACCCAGCGCCAGCGACTCGGTGTGCACAATGTTCTGTGCCGGGAAGCCGAAACGTTGCAGATACTCTGCCGCGTAATCCACGCCCATGGCGCGCATGGCACGGACCATCACTACGTTTTTCGACTGGCCCAGACCCTGACGTAAACGGATAGGACCAGCATACTGCGGCGGTGAGTTCTTCGGCTGCCAGTCGGAACCGGCACCGGCATCCCATCGGGAGATCGGCACGTCGTTGAGCATACTCGCCAGCGTCAGACCTTTATCCATCGCGGCGGTATAGAGGAATGGTTTGATGTTGGAACCCACCTGGCGTAGCGCCTGGGTTGCACGGTTAAACTTGCTCTGGTTGAAGTCAAAACCACCCACCAACGCCAGCACCGCGCCGTTTTGCGGATTAATAGAAACCAGGGCGGAGTTAACGTCCGGCACTTGCGCCAGCCACCAGGCATCGCCAACCTGGCGTACCCAGATTTGCTGACCGGCCTGTACCACATCTGTCACTTTACGCGGTGTCGGACCTTGCTGGGTATCCGAGCGGTAAGGACGCGCCCAGCGCATGCCATCCATCCGTAATGACACTGACGTACCATCCGCCAGCGCGGCAATGGCTTCCTGCGGATTGGCGCTGGTGACAACCGCCGGCAACAGTGGCCCATATGTTGGCAGCGCTTTCAGCGTATCGGTAATTTTTTTGCTGTCCCAACTGCCTTCGCCCACTTTCCACAGCACGTTTGACGGGCCGCGGTAGCCGTGGCGCATGTCGTAATCCATCACGTTGTTACGTACTGCCTGCTGAGCCGCCTGCTGCACTTTGCGCGTAATGGTGGTGGTGATGCGATACCCGTCTTCATAGGCTTTCTCGCCATAGCGGTTATACATCTCCTGGCGCACCATCTCAGACAGATACGGCGCAGAGAAGGCGATTTCCGGCGCGTGGTAGTTGGCGTCAATGGCTTCATTACGCGCCTGATCGTACTGGGCCTGCGTAATGTAGTTTTCACTCAGCATACGCGACAGCACGACGTTACGTCGCGCGGTGGCACGGTCCATCGAATAGAGAGGGTTGAAGGTTGACGGCGCTTTTGGCAGACCGGCAATCACTGCAATCTCACTTAAGCTGAGCTGATCGACCGTCTTACCGAAATAGACCTGTGCGGCAGCACCCACGCCATAGGCGCGATACCCCAGGTAGATCTTGTTCAGATACAGCTCGAGGATCTCATCTTTACTCAACAATTGTTCAATGCGGATCGCCAGAAACACTTCTTTGATCTTACGCATCAGCGTACGTTCCGGGCTCAGGAAGAAGTTTCTCGCCAACTGCTGGGTAATAGTACTCGCCCCTTGTGAAGCGTGACCGGAGAACAATGCGACGCTGGCAGCACGGAAGATCCCCACCGGGTCTACCCCGTGGTGCTCATAAAAGCGGCTGTCTTCTGTGGCGATAAAAGCTTTGACCATCACTGGCGGCATCTGATCCAGCGTGACCGGGATTCGACGTTTCTCGCCATATTGCGCGATCAGCTCGCCGTCAGCGCTGTAAACCTGCATCGGGATCTGTAAACGCACATCTTTGAGCGTCGCGACGTCAGGTAATTGCGGCTCAATATAGCGATAGAGGCCATAAATCGAGCCTGCTCCCAGCAGGATGCAACATACTGCAAGGATTAATAAATACTTTACGAACTTCACTGGAGATTTCCCATTTAGTGGCATTTGGGCAGTTTATAAACAAACGCGCGGTAGTATAAAGGCAAGCCAGACGCATTGATATACCCGTTAAAGCAACGGGTGATAAGGAGATCATCAGCAATGGCTTTCAATATCTGGAAAATTGGTCTGCATATTCAGCAACATGAAGCGCTGGCTGCCGCTGTCGTTCGCGACGCGACCGGTTGGTTTCTACAGCGCTGGTGGCGTATGCCGCTGGCACCTCAGGTTATCGTTGATGGCCACATTCGCGAGCCTGAACAGCTTGTCGCAACGCTACTGCCGTGGAGCCGTGAGCTTCCTCGCCGACATCATATTCATCTCTCCTTTCCCGCCAATAGGACGTTACAAAAAAAGTTTCCTCGCCCGGCAATATCCTTGCGCGAGCCAGAGCAAACCGCATGGTTGTCCGGTTCGATGGCGCGTGAACTGGATATGTCGCCGGATGCGCTGCATTTTGATTATAGCGAAGACACGTTGAACCCGGCGTTTAACGTCACCGCCGCGCAAAGCAAAGAGATTTCAACGCTGCTGACGTTAATACAAACGCTGAAAGTACAGGTTAAAGCGATTACGCCGGACGCCAGCGCCTTACAACGATTTATTCCTTATTTACCCGAAGATCAACAGTGTCTGGTATGGCGTGATGATACCCAGTGGCTATGGGCGACCCGCTCGTCATGGGGGCGAAAATTGACGAGCGATATTAGCCGTCTCGACGAACTCGCCGCGACGTTATCTCTTTCCCCGGCAGCCATTGCGCTATGCGACCCCAGCGGATTCGATCCGTTAAACGTCGTGTCCGTTCGCCAGCCGCCAATTCCACCGCAAAGTCACCGCTTTGCCATTGCATTGGGACTGGCCATGGGAGGAACGTATTGATGATAGCGACCATCAATCTTCTGCCCTGGCGTCAGACACGACGGTATGCCTGTTTGAGCTACTGGGGGGTTTTCTTTGGCGCTTCGCTGCTGCTGAGCATTGGCGTGACGTTAATTTATTCCAGTGTTTTTAGCATGGAAAACCGGGTCGAACTCCTGCTGGTAGAGGCTGAAAATGAACGCATAGCGGCGCTGACGGCGCTAAAGCCTCGTTTGCAGCAGCGTCTGCAACAATGGCAACAGGTACAAGCGCGAAACAAACAGCGTGACCAGACCCAAAGCTGGCAACAGATTCTGCAACAGCTGGCGGAATTACTCCCGGAACAGGCGTGGTTAACCAAAATGACCTGGCAGCAAGGGACGCTGGAGCTGACCGGAAATACGTTGAGCTTTGCCGCCCTTAAGTCACTGGAAACTCAATTACGCCAGCAGCCGTGGTTTGCGTTAAATCGCCCCGGCGAAACGCAGCAGGATGCCCAAGGGCGCTGGCAATTCCACTATCGTCTGACGCGGAGTGACACGCATGATAACGCTCTGTGATGCCTGGCTGGCGCAGTCGCCGCGCTTTCGATTTATGTGCGCATGCGGCTGGATTTTAGGGCTGCTTATGATGGTAGCGCTATGTCTTCACCCCGCCACCAGGCAGCGGGGTATGCGACAACAGGCGCTGAACCAGCAACGTACTGCCATTGAGACGCAATGGCGAAACCTATATCTGCTGGCGTCATCGCCAGCAGAGTCTGAAGAAACGTTTACTCCGTTTTCCCCGCTGCTGTTTCAGACCCCCCTTGCACGTCTTGTTCACTGGCAACCCACCATTAAGGGCGGGGAGATGACGCTGAGGCCAGCGTGGGATGCTATCCCGCCGATGTTTGCCCAACTGGCGGAACAAGGGATGAACGTCAGCCGGTTTTCTCTCAGTGTAGAAGGCGCTGAACTGCTGTTAACGCTACAGCTGGAACATCTGAATGACGGTTGAACGCTGGCTGTTGGCGTGCATTAGCGTGCTGATCCTGACCGGTATGCGCAATCCCTTCTTACCGCCGGAAGATCCTTGCCAGATAGCCGAGCTGTCGACGTGGCGCTATCAGGGCATGGTGAGCGTGGGTGAGCGACCGATCGGCATCGTGCAGGATGGGCAGCACAAATGGCGGCGAGTTGAGCGAAACGACGTCCTGAAAAACGGCTGGACGATTTCGCAGATAACGGCTGAAAGCTTAACTCTCAACACAGAGAAAAGCTGCGAGCCTGCTCAATGGCAGTGGCAACGACAGGGAGCGATAAATGAATCGATGGATGAGATGGATAGCCATGATGCTGCTGGTCGTGGTGCCCGGCGAGCTGGCGGGAAAACCGCAAAACGTAACGCTGGTGGTGGATGATGTGCCTGTTGTGCAGGTTTTGCAGGCCCTGGCGGAACAAGAAAAGAAAAACCTGGTGGTTTCACCGGATGTTGGCGGGGTGCTGTCACTTCATCTGACCGATGTGCCCTGGAAGCAGGCATTGCAAACGGTCGTGAAAAGCGCCGGATTGGTGCTACGTCAGGAGGGCAACATTCTGCATGTGCATTCTGTGCAATGGCAGAGTGAAAATGCGGCCCGCCAGGAAAATGAACAGGCGCGGATTCAGGCCAGCCTGCCTTTGGAACAACGCAACATCATTTTGCAATACGCTGACGCCGCCGAGTTGGCAAAAGCTGGAGAGAAGCTGCTGAGCGCCAAAGGCAGCATGACGGTTGATAAACGAACCAACCGCTTACTGCTGCGTGATAATAGCGTGGTGCTTAACGCGCTGGAAAAATGGGTGGCGCAAATGGATCTACCCGTTGAACAGGTCGAACTGGCGGCGCATATCGTCACGATTAATGAAAAAAGTTTGCGCGAGCTGGGGGTTAAATGGTCGCTGGCTGAAGCGCAACAACCGGGGGCGGTGGGGAATGTCACCACGCTTGCCAGCGATCTTTCGGTGCCCGCGGCGACATCCGGTGTGGGATTTAATATTGGTCGTATTAACGGTCGGTTACTGGAACTGGAGTTGTCGGCACTGGAGCAAAAACAGCAGCTTGATATCATCGCCAGCCCGCGATTACTGGCTTCTCATCTGCAACCTGCCAGTATTAAGCAGGGCAGCGAGATCCCGTATCAGGTCTCCAGCGGAGAAAGCGGGGCGACATCCGTCGAGTTTAAAGAAGCGGTCCTGGGGATGGAGGTTACGCCCACTGTTTTGCAGAAAGGTCGAATCAGGTTGAAACTGCATATTAGCCAGAATGTTCCCGGGCAGGTGCTACAACAAGCTGATGGTGAAGTTCTGGCTATCGATAAGCAGGAAATTGAAACACAGGTTGAGGTAAAAAGCGGAGAGACGATCGCGTTGGGCGGCATTTTTTCACATAAAAATAAATCTGCGGCTGACAGCGTACCGTTGTTAGGCGACATCCCCTGGCTTGGCTCTCTTTTTCGTCACGATGGAAAAGAAGATGAACGTCGGGAGTTAGTGGTCTTTATTACGCCCAGACTGGTGTCAACGGAATAACTTATGCATGAAAAACCGTTGTTTTTGCACTGAACACGTTTCAGGGATTTGACGTGGGGGTGTATTTAGCATACAAGGAGTACCGATTTGAGCGTCGGTACTTTTCTTTACTTGTGCGGCAATGAATACGCTTTGCCTTTCTGGTGGTGTGTCATAGGCTTATTTAGCCGTCATTTGACTGCGCGATACGTCGCCAGGTCTGATGTTTGCAGGGCTGCATGCCTGTCACGACCAGAAATGCGTAGGGTTTGGTGATTTATTCAGTTGCCAAACCCGCTTGAGTATTGAGATAATTTTCAGTCTGACTCTCGCAATATCTTATGAGGTTTCAGTTCATGTCCTGCTGCGCTGGGTGTCTGCGAAGCGGGTTTACCATTAACGAATAGTCTTAGTAGTACCGAAAAAATGGCAGAGAAACGCAATATCTTTCTGGTTGGGCCTATGGGTGCCGGAAAAAGCACTATTGGGCGGCAGTTAGCTCAACAACTCAATATGGAATTTTACGATTCTGATCAAGAGATTGAGAAACGAACCGGAGCTGATGTGGGCTGGGTCTTCGATGTAGAAGGTGAAGACGGCTTCCGTGATCGCGAAGAAAAAGTCATCAACGAGTTGACGGAAAAACAGGGTATTGTGCTGGCAACTGGCGGTGGCTCTGTAAAATCACGTGAAACACGTAACCGTCTCTCCGCGCGTGGCGTCGTGGTCTATCTTGAAACGACAATTGAAAAACAACTTGCGCGTACTCAACGTGACAAGAAACGCCCGCTGCTGCAGGTAGAATCACCGCCTCGTGAAGTTCTGGAAGCGTTGGCTGACGAACGCAATCCTCTGTACGAAGAGATTGCAGACGTGACCATTCGCACTGACGATCAGAGCGCAAAAGTCGTAGCAAACCAGATTATTCACATGTTGGAAAGCAACTAATTCTGGCCGAATACACACTCGTCTGCGGGTACAAGTAACTAAGGTGGATGTCGCGTAATGGAGAGGATCACAGTCACTCTCGGGGAACGTAGTTACCCTATCACCATCGCGGCTGGTTTGTTCAATGAGCCAGCTTCATTCTTACCGCTGAAATCGGGCGATCAGGTTATGTTGGTGACCAACGAAACCCTGGCTCCCCTGTATCTCGATAAGGTTCGCGGCGTACTTGAACAGGCGGGTGTTAACGTTGATAGCGTTATCCTTCCCGATGGCGAACAGTATAAAAGCCTGACGGTTCTGGACACGGTCTTCACCGCGTTACTGCAAAAACCGCACGGTCGTGATACCACGTTAGTCGCACTTGGCGGCGGCGTGATTGGCGATCTGACCGGTTTTGCGGCAGCCAGTTATCAGCGCGGTGTTCGTTTCATTCAAGTCCCGACAACCCTCTTGTCGCAGGTCGACTCCTCCGTTGGCGGCAAAACTGCCGTAAACCATCCCCTCGGTAAAAACATGATTGGCGCGTTTTACCAACCAGCCTCCGTGGTGGTGGATCTCGATTGCCTGAAAACGCTTCCTGCGCGTGAGCTGGCATCGGGGCTGGCGGAAGTCATCAAATACGGCATCATTCTTGACGGTGAGTTTTTCAACTGGCTGGAAGACAATCTGGACGCGTTATTGCGTCTGGACGGTCCGGCAATGGCGTACTGTATTCGCCGTTGTTGTGAGCTGAAAGCAGAAGTTGTCGCAGCAGACGAGCGCGAAATGGGCTTACGTGCTTTACTGAATCTGGGACACACGTTCGGCCATGCAATCGAAGCTGAAATGGGTTATGGCAATTGGTTACATGGTGAAGCCGTCGCAGCAGGTATGGTAATGGCTGCTCGTACGTCAGAACGTTTGGGTCAGTTTACCTCCGCGGATACGCAGCGCATTATTACGCTGCTACAGCGAGCAGGCTTACCGGTTAATGGGCCGCGTGAAATGTCTACCGAGGCTTATTTGCCGCACATGCTGCGAGATAAAAAAGTGTTAGCGGGAGAGATTCGTTTAGTGCTTCCGCGGGCAATAGGGAAGAGTGAAGTGCGCGGCGGAGTGTCGCACGAGGTGGTTCTTAACGCTATTGCTGATTGCCAGCAGGCGTAACAACAAGAAAGGTCCGACGTACGTTGCAAAACGTAGGTCTTTTAGCTTCAGGTTACGTGCAAAGTTGTAAGCATTAACCTTTGAGTGGGGTGTTAAATGGATGAATTCAAACCAGAAGACGAGCTGAAACCCGATCCCAGCGATCGTCGTACTGGTCGTTCTCGTCAATCGTCTGAACGCGATAATGAGCCGCAAATCAATTTTGATGATGTTGATCTGGATGCTGACGATCGCCGTCCTGCGCGCGCACGTAAAGAGCGTGAAGAAGAGCGGGACATCGAGGAAGACTATGAATCTGATGACGATGCGGTGGATGAAGAGCGTGTAGAACGTCGTCCGCGCAAGCGTAAGAAAGCGGTCAGTAAACCTGCCTCTCGTCAGTATATGATGATGGGTGTCGGTGTTCTGGTGCTGCTGCTTCTGATCATCGGTATTGGTTCTGCGCTGAAAGCCCCCTCATCTTCTTCCAGTGAACAGACTGCGTCTGGCGAGAAGAGCATCGATCTTTCTGGCAGCAATGCGACGGATCAGGCGAACACGAATACGCCTGCAACGGGCGCAGAGCAGACTGCGGGCAATACCCAGCAGGATGTTTCCTTGCCGCCGATTTCCTCTACCCCAACTCAAGGGCAGACGCCTGCGGCAACTGAAGGCCAGCAGCGTGTTGAAGTGCAGGGCGATCTGAACAATGCGCTGACGCAACCGCAAGGTCAGGAGCAGGTTAACAACGTCGTGGTGAACTCTACGTTGCCGACCGAACCTGCGACCGTCGCACCAGTTCGTAATGGTACTGCTGCGCGCCAGACTGCGAAAACGGAAACGGTTGAACGTCCTGCTGCTACGCACCAGGAACGTAAACAGGCCGTCATTGAGCCGAAGAGCAAACCGCAGACCACGGTGAAAGCGACGACGACAGAGCCAAAACCTGTTGCTCAGGCAAAACCAACCGCGACTGCGCCGACGACCACAACCAAAGCGCCTGTGGTAACCGCTGCGCCAAAAGCGACAGCAGAACCGAAAGCAACCGCGACGACGACACCTGCACAGACCGCAACTCCTGCGCCAACCGCGACGGCAACGCCTGTTGCTGGCGGAGCGAAAAGCACAGGGAATGTTGGTGCGTTAAAATCTGCGCCGTCCAGTCATTATACGCTGCAGCTCAGCAGTTCTTCTAACTACGACAACCTGAACGGTTGGGCGAAGAAAGAAAACCTGAAGAACTACGTGGTGTATCAGACGACGCGCAACGGTCAACCGTGGTATGTTCTGGTGACGGGTGTGTATGCGTCTAAAGAAGATGCAAAACGTGCAGTGTCTACGTTACCCGCCGACATTCAGGCGAAAAATCCGTGGGCAAAACCGCTGCACCAGGTTCAGGCCGATTTGAAGTAAGATAGGATATGTTCTGCAATGGTTTGCTGTTTCGCCCAATTGCGGGACAAAGACTAAAGCGCAGGATGCTGTCGGAGCTTTCTCCACAGCCGGAGAAGGTGTAATTAGTTAGTCAGCATGAAAAAAAATCGCGCTTTTTTGAAATGGGCAGGGGGAAAATACCCCCTGCTTGATGATATCAAACGGCATTTACCCCAGGGTGAGTGCCTGATTGAACCCTTCGTAGGGGCCGGGTCGGTGTTTCTCAACACCGACTTTTCTCGTTATATTCTTGCCGATATCAACAGCGACCTCATCAGTCTCTATAACATCGTGAAGACCCGCACCGATGAGTACGTGCAGGCTTCGCGCGAGCTGTTTATGCCAGAAACTAATCAGGCTGAGGTGTACTACCAGTTTCGGGAAGAATTTAATGCCTGCCAGGATCCATTCCGCCGCGCAGTGCTATTCCTGTATCTGAACCGCTTTGGTTACAACGGGTTGTGCCGTTATAACCTGCGCGGTGAGTTTAACGTACCGTTTGGTCGTTATAAAAAACCTTACTTCCCGGAAGCCGAGTTGTACCATTTTGCTGAAAAAGCGCAGAATGCGGAGTTCCATTGCCTCTCCTATGAAGAGTGCATGGACCGTGCGGATACCAACTCCGTAGTCTATTGTGACCCGCCTTATGCACCGCTTTCGGCGACGGCAAATTTCACCGCGTATCATACCAACAGCTTTAGTCCGAAAGAGCAGGCGCATTTGGCCGAGATGGCAGAAAAGCTGGTCAGTAAGCAGATCCCGGTGTTAATTTCGAACCATGACACGCCCGATACCCGTGAGTGGTACCGGGCAGCGAAACATTTTCAGGTCAAAGTGCGGCGCAGCATCAGCAGCAATGGCGGCACGCGTAAAAAGGTGAACGAACTGCTGGCGCTGTATAAACCAGGAGTCGCAACGCCTGCGAAAAAATAATTCTCAAGGAGAAGCGGATGAAACAGTATTTGATCGCCCCCTCAATTCTGTCGGCTGATTTTGCCCGCCTGGGTGAAGACACCGCGAGAGCGCTGACTGCCGGTGCCGATGTAGTACACTTCGACGTTATGGACAATCACTACGTACCGAACCTGACCATCGGCCCGATGGTGCTGAAATCGCTGCGTAAATATGGCATCACCGCCCCGATTGATGTTCACCTGATGGTGAAACCGGTCGATCGTATTGTCCCGGACTTCGCCGCCGCTGGCGCCAGCATCATTACTTTTCATCCGGAAGCCTCCGAGCACGTTGATCGTACCTTGCAACTGATCAAAGAGCATGGCTGTAAAGCGGGCCTGGTGTTTAACCCGGCAACACCTTTGAGCTACCTGGACTACGTCATGGATAAGCTGGATGTGATCCTGCTGATGTCCGTTAACCCAGGCTTTGGTGGACAGTCTTTCATCCCGCAAACGCTGGATAAGCTGCGTGAAGTGCGTCGTCGTATTGATGAATCTGGCTATGACATCCGCCTGGAAGTTGATGGTGGCGTCAAGGTGAACAATATTGGTGAAATCGCAGCGGCGGGTGCAGATATGTTTGTTGCAGGTTCCGCTATTTTCGACCAACCAGACTACAAAAAAGTCATTGATGAAATGCGCAATGAACTGGCGAAGGTAAGTCATGGATAAGTTTCAGGATATTCGGGGCGTTGCCTTTGACCTCGACGGCACGTTGGTTGACAGCGCGCCGGGATTAGCCGCCGCGGTGGATATGGCGCTGTATGCGCTGGAACTGCCGGTTGCTGGTGAAGAGCGTGTTATCACCTGGATTGGTAATGGTGCAGATGTACTGATGGAGCGCGCGCTGGCGTGGTCTCGTCAGGAGCGCGCGACATTACGTAAAACGATGGGTAAGCCCCCCGTTGATGATGATATTCCCGCCGAGGAACAGGTACGTATTTTGCGTAAGCTGTTCGACAGGTACTACGGCGATGTCGCAGAAGAGGGGACATTCCTGTTCCCTGATGTTGCCGACACGCTGGGCGCGTTGCATGCTAAAGGTTTGCCGCTGGGTCTGGTGACCAACAAACCAACCCCGTTTGTCGCGCCATTGCTCGAGGCGTTAGATATCGCCAAATACTTCAGCGTGGTCATCGGTGGTGACGACGTGCAGAATAAAAAACCACACCCGGATCCACTACTGCTGGTGGCAAGCAAGCTTGGCATTAAGCCCGAGCAAATGCTCTTCGTAGGGGATTCTCGTAATGATATTCAGGCGGCTAAGGCTGCTGGTTGTCCGTCCGTTGGTCTGACGTATGGTTACAACTATGGTGAGTCTATCGCCTTGAGCGAGCCCGATGTCATGTCCGACCGCATTAATGAACTACTGCCCGCTCTCGGGCTTCCGCATAGCGAAAATCAGGAATCGAAAAATGACTAAGCCCATCGTTTTTAGTGGCGCACAGCCCTCAGGTGAATTGACCATTGGCAACTATATGGGTGCGCTGCGTCAGTGGGTGAACATGCAGGATGACTACCATTGCATCTACTGCATCGTTGACCAACATGCCATTACCGTTCGTCAGGATGCTCAGCAACTGCGTAAAGCAACGCTGGATACGCTGGCGCTGTACCTGGCATGCGGGATCGATCCTGAAAAAAGCACCATTTTCGTTCAGTCTCACGTACCGGAACACGCACAGTTAGGCTGGGCGCTGAACTGCTACACCTATTTCGGCGAGCTGAGCCGTATGACTCAGTTCAAAGATAAATCCGCGCGTTATGCAGAGAACATCAACGCCGGTCTGTTTGATTATCCGGTACTGATGGCGGCGGACATTCTGCTGTATCAGACCAACCAGGTACCGGTTGGCGAAGATCAGAAACAGCATCTGGAACTGAGCCGCGATATCGCCCAGCGCTTCAACGCGCTGTATGGCGACATCTTCAAAGTACCGGAACCGTTCATTCCTAAATCCGGCGCACGCGTGATGTCGCTGCTGGAGCCGACGAAGAAAATGTCCAAGTCGGATGACAACCGCAACAACGTGATCGGCCTGCTGGAAGATCCGAAATCTGTGGTTAAGAAAATCAAACGCGCGATGACCGACTCGGAAGAGCCGCCTGTTGTGCGTTACGACGTGAAAGAAAAAGCGGGCGTTTCTAACCTGCTGGATATCCTCTCTGCCGTCACTGGCCAGAGTATTCCGGAGCTGGAACAGCACTTCGAAGGCAAAATGTATGGTCATCTGAAAGGCGAAGTCGCAGAGGCCGTTTCCGGTATGCTGACCGAGCTTCAGGAACGTTATCACCGTTTCCGTAACGATGAAGCATTCCTGCAGAAAGTGATGAAAGAAGGTGCGGAAAAAGCCAGTGCACGCGCGTCTGTTACGCTGAAAGCCGTTTACGAAGCGATTGGTTTTGTCGCCAGGCCGTAATGTTCTCTGCGTTGTTGAAGAAACCGGGTTTCGCCCGGTTTTTTTTCGCCTGCTTGTTGGTAAATCTCAAAAAATGTGAACCGTCTCGCCGTTTGCATATTTCCCCATTGCGCTATATCTTCATTTTAATGAAGATATAAATATTCAATTTACTGAAAATATAAAATGCGTCGGACATTTATTAAGAAAGAGGGGGTTGTGCTGACAACCCTGGCCCGTTACCTGCTCGGTGAGAAGTGCGGTAACCGACTGAAAACGATAGATGAATTGGCTGCTGAGTGTCACTCATCGGTAGGATTAACCCAAGCTGCGTTGAAAACGTTGGAATCCTCGGGGGCGATCCGTATCGAGCGTCGTGGGCGGAACGGTAGCTATCTGGTGGAGATGGATAATCGTGCGCTGCTCAAGCATGTGGATATTAATAACGTCGTCTGCGCAATGCCGCTGCCCTATACCCGTTTATATGAAGGGCTGGCGAGTGGGCTAAAGGCGCAGTTCGAGGGGATCCCGTTTTATTACGCGCATATGCGCGGGGCTGATATTCGTGTGGAATGCCTGTTGAACGGCGTCTACGACATGGCGGTGGTTTCCCGGCTGGCTGCGGAAAGTTATCTCGCTCAGGATGGATTGCGCATCACGTTGGCGCTGGGACCGCATACCTACGTTGGCGAGCACCAACTGATTTGCCGCAAGGGTGAATCCGCAGCGGTAAAACGAGTCGGACTCGATAACCGCTCGGCGGATCAGAAAATCATGACCGAGGCCTGTTTTGGCGACCGTAATGTTGAATTGATCGATATGCCCTATCACGAGAGCTTGCAGCGCATTGCGAAAGGCGATGTCGATGCGGTTATCTGGAACGTGGTTGCGGAGGCTGAGCTGGCTGTACTGGGGTTAGAAGCCACGCCGCTCACCAACGATGCGCGGTTTCTTCGGGCCACAGAGGCCGTGATACTAACCCGGGCGGAGGATTATCCGATGCAGCAGCTTCTGCGAGCCGTTGTGAATAAAGAAGCACTGCTTGCCCACCAACAACGTGTGGCGAACGGTGAACAGGAACCCAGCTATTAAGTAAAGGCGAACGACATGGAAAACAGGCTTAACCTGCTGTGTGAAGCGGGCGTTATCGACAAGGATATTTGTAGCGGCATGCTGCAGGTGATCAGACGGCTGGATGAAGAGTGGCGTTTGCCGGTTCATAGCGAGCAAGGGATTATGGCGATGACCCATATGGCGAGCGCGTTGATGCGCAGCCGCCAGGGCGAAGTGATTGAAGCGCTGGACGGTGAGATTTTGGCGGAGATGGCGCAATCGCCTCTCTGGCCAACTATTTTGCTGGTTCATCAGGCGCTGCTGAAAGAGTTTACGGTGACGCCGCACGCTAATGAGGAAGGTTACATGCTGGCGAACCTGTATGGATTGTGGATGGCGGCGAACGAAGGCGTCTGAAATCAATGAAGAATTAGCTTAGCGCACCCTAAATATTCAAAAAAATGAATATTTAACTGAAGGATTAGAAACGAGGCAGAGAAATGTTTATAGAGGCATTGAAACGCCAGAACCCCGCGCTGATCTCGGCCGCTATCGCGTTATGGCAGCAGGGAAAAATCGCACCTGACAGTTGGGTCATTGATGTTGACCAGGTTATTGAGAATGGCAAACGCCTGCTGGATGTCGCCAGGCAACATGGCATTTCGCTGTATCTGATGACCAAACAGGTTGGACGCAACCCCTGGCTGGCGGACAAGCTGTTGCAGCTAGGCTATGAAGGCATTGTGGTTGTGGATTACAAAGAGAGTCGCGTCATGCGCCGTGCCGGGTTACCGGTTGCGCATCAGGGTCATCTGGTGCAGATCCCGTCGCGACTGGTCAATGAGGCTGTGGCGCAGGGGACCGAGGTTATCACGCTGTTCTCGTTAGAAAAAGCGCGCGAAGTCTCGGCTGCCGCGGTGAAAGCCGGCTGTGAACAGAACGTGATGTTGAAGGTGTATGACAAGGATGATTTTCTCTATCCGGGGCAGGAAAGTGGTTTTCCGTTGGCGTATCTGACGGATGTGGTCAATGAAATCCGCAGACTGCCGGGTCTGCGCCTGAGCGGGTTAACCCATTTTCCCTGCCTGCTATGGGATGAAAAAACAGCGCAGACGGTGCCGACACCTAACCTGCATACCCTGGTGAGTGCCCGACACCAGCTGGAGGAAGCCGGAATTGCCATTGAGCAACTTAATGCGCCGTCAGCCAGTAGTTGCACGTCGTTACCCCTGTTGGCGGAATATGGCGTCACCCACGCCGAGCCGGGCCATGCGTTGACCGGCACTATCCCTTCCAACCAAAAAGGCGACCAGCCTGAACGCATCGCGATGCTGTGGTTGAGCGAGGTTTCGCACAATTTTCGTGGAGACAGTTATTGCTACGGCGGGGGGTATTACCGTCGCGGCCATGCGCAAAACGCGCTGGTCTTTACGCCAGAAAGCGGTGCGCCGATCGCCGCAACGCTGAAACCCGTGGATGACAGCAGCATTGACTACTACCTGCCTGTGGCCGGTGAGTTTCCGGTGAGCAGCGCGGTGATCTTCTGTTTTCGCACACAGATCTTCGTGACGCGTAGCGACGTCGTGCTGGTGTCCGGTATTCAGCGTAACGCGGCTGAAATCGTCGCCCGCTACGACAGTCTTGGCAATATCCTGGAGGACTAATGGCCCGATTCGTGGTGTTGGTTATTGATAGCTTTGGCGTTGGCGCAATGAAAGACGTCACGCTGGTCAGGCCGCAGGATGCCGGAGCGAATACCTGTGGCCATATCCTGAGCGAGTTCCCGCAGCTACAGCTGCCAACGCTGGAAAAGTTGGGACTGATTAACGCCCTGGGCTTTGCGCCGGGGGTGATGAAACCTTCAGCATCGGCAGTCTGGGGCGTTGCACAGTTGCAGCATGAAGGCGGCGATACCTTTATGGGTCATCAGGAGATCCTGGGTACACGTCCTCAGGCGCCGTTGCGGATGCCGTTTAACGACGTCATCGATGGTGTTGAGCAAGCGTTGAAAGCCGCAGGCTGGCAGGTGGAAAGGCGTGGTAGCGACCTGTCGTTTCTGTGGATTAACGACGCGGTGGCGGTAGGGGATAACCTCGAAGCGGATTTAGGACAGGTCTATAACGTTACCGCCAATCTTGCTGTTATGCCGTTTGATGAGGTGTTGAAAATTGGCCGCGTGGTACGTGAGCAGGTACAGGTTGGGCGCGTGATCGCGTTTGGTGGGCTGCTTACGGACAGTCAGCGCATTCTGGATGCCGCTGAGACCAAAGAAGGACGCTTTATCGGTATAAGCGCCCCACGCTCCGGCGCTTATGACAACGGTTTTCAGGTCCGGCATATGGGTTACGGCGTAGATGAGCAGGTGCAGGTTCCGCAAAAACTTCATGAAGCCGGAATCCCTACCGTGCTGGTCGGTAAGGTGGCGGATATCGTTGGCAATCCGCACGGGCGCAGCTGGCAAAACCTGGTGGATAGCCAGCAGATCATGGATATCACCCTTAACGAATTTAACGCGGAGCCGACGGTATTTATCTGTACCAACATTCAGGAAACCGATCTTGCCGGACACGCTGAAGACACGGCGCGTTATGCCGAACGGTTGCAGGTTGTTGACCTTAATCTTTCGCGCCTTCTGGCCGCTATGGATCCAAATGATTGTCTGGTGGTCATGGCCGATCACGGCAACGATCCGACCATTGGGCACAGTCATCATACCCGAGAGGTTGTACCGGTTCTGGTGTATCGGCAGGGGCTGGAGCCAGCACAATTAGGTATTAGGGCGACGTTATCCGATGTTGGCGCTACGGTGTGCGAATTTTTCGGCGCGTCGTTACCACAAAACGGCAGCTCTTTTCTTTCGGCATTACGGCTTAAAGAGGACATCTTATGAGTTTTGATCCGACGGGTTACACCTGGGTTCACGAACATCTGCATATCGATCTCTCCGGGTTCAAGAATAACCTTGATTGCCGGTTAGATCAGTACGACCTCATTTGCCAGGAGATGAAGGATCTCCGGGCGTTAGGTGTCAGCAACATTATTGAGATGACCAACCGCTATATGGGGCGTAATCCGCAATTCATGCTCGACCTGATGCGCGATACCGGCATCAACGTGATGGCCTGCACAGGCTATTATCAGGATGCTTTTTTTCCCGAGCATGTTGCGACCCGTAGCGTGGAACAGCTCGCGCAAGAGATGATCGATGAGATTATCATCGGTATCGATGGCACTGAGTTGCAGGCTGGAATTATCGCGGAAATCGGCTCCAGTGAAGGAGTGATTACGCCGCTTGAAGAGAAGGTGTTTATCGCCGCAGCGCGCGCGCATAACGAAACCGGACGCCCCATTTCGACCCATACCTCTTTTAGCACCATGGGATTAGAACAACTGACCCTGCTGAGGACGTACGGCGTTGACCTTTCTCGCGTAACCGTTGGTCACTGCGATTTGAAAGATAACCTCGACAATATTTTACGCATGATCGATCTCGGCGCGTATGTGCAGTTCGATACCATCGGTAAAAACAACTATTACCCGGACGAGAAACGCATTGGCATGCTGCACGCGCTACGCAATCGTGGGCTGCTAAATCGCGTGATGCTCTCTATGGACATTACCCGCCGCTCGCATTTAAAAGCCAATGGCGGCAATGGCTATGACTATCTGTTAACCACTTTTATCCCACAGTTGCGCCAGTCAGGATTCAGCCAGGCCGATGTGGACACGATGTTACGTGATAACCCCTCACAATTTTTCCAATAAGGACAGAATCATGAAAAAGATTGGCGTTGCTGGCTTACAACGTGAGCAGATTAAAAAGACCATCGAAACCGCCGCTCCTGGCTGCTTTGAGGTGTCCATTCATAACGATATGGAAGCGGCGATGAAGGTGAAATCCGGACAACTGGATTACTACATTGGCGCTTGTAACACCGGCGCGGGCGCAGCACTGTCGATTGCCATTGCGGTGATTGGCTACAACAAAAGCTGCACTATCGCCAGGCCGGGTATTAAGGCGAAAGACGAACATATCGCAAAAATGGTTGCGGAAGGGAAAGTGGCTTTTGGCCTCTCCGTCGAACATGTTGAACATGCGATACCGATGCTGGTTAACCATCTGAAATAAAAGGCATGACTATGGATCTGTACATTCAGATTGTGCTGGTGGCCTGCCTGACCGGCATGACGTCACTTCTGGCGCATCGCTCGGCGGCTGTCTTTCATGACGGAATCCGTCCGATTCTGCCGCAGCTGATCGAGGGATACATGAACCGCCGCGAGGCGGGAAGTATCGCGTTTGGTCTGAGTATCGGTTTTGTGGCGTCGGTGGGGATCTCTTTTACCCTAAAAACAGGTTTGCTTAACGCCTGGCTGCTGTTCCTGCCAACGGACATTCTCGGTGTGCTGGCGATGAACAGCCTGCTGGCGTTCGGTCTGGGCGCTATCTGGGGCGTATTGATTCTGACCTGCCTGCTGCCGGTAAACCATCTGCTCACGGCGTTGCCGGTTGATGTGCTGGGTAGCCTCGGCGAGCTGAGTTCTCCGGTGGTTTCTGCATTCGCACTCTTCCCGCTGGTGGCGATTTTTTACCAGTTTGGCTGGAAGCACAGCATTGTCGCCGCGGTGGTGGTACTGATGACCCGTGTGGGGGTCGTGCATTACTTCCCGCATCTGAACCCGGAATCCATTGAGATCTTCGTCGGGATGATGATGCTGTTGGCCATCGCCATTACGCATGATATTCGCCATCGTGGTGATGACGAGATAGATGCCAGCGGGTTATCGGTCTTTGAAGAGAGAACTTCGCGGATTATTAAAAACCTGCCGTACATCGCCATTGTCGGCGCGTTGATTGCCGCCGTCGCCAGTATGAAGATTTTCGCCGGCAGTGAAGTTTCGATTTTTACGCTGGAAAAAGCTTACTCGGCGGGAATTACGCCGGAGCAATCGCAGACACTGGTTAACCAGGCGGCATTGGCGGAATTTATGCGCGGGCTGGGTTTTGTGCCAATGATTGCGACAACCGCGCTGGCGACGGGTGTTTATGCGGTAGCTGGCTTCACGTTCGTCTATTCCGTTGGCTACCTGGCGCCGAACCCGTGGATTGCGGCAATCCTTGGCGCTATCGTGATTTCAGCGGAAGTGCTGCTGCTGCGTTCGATTGGCAAATGGCTGGGACGGTATCCGTCAGTGCGTAACGCGTCGGACAATATTCGTAATGCCATGAATATGCTGATGGAAATGGCGCTGTTGGTCGGCTCGATTTTTGCCGCTATCAAGATGGCGGGCTACACCGGCTTCTCGATTGCGGTGGCGATTTACTTCCTCAACGAATCGATAGGGCGTCCGGTTCAGAAGATGGCGGCCCCGGTCGTGGCGGTGATGATCACCGGTATTGTGCTGAATATTCTCTACTGGTTTGGTCTGTTTGTTCCGGCTTGAGGAGGCGTAAAAAATGAAAACATTCCCTCTGCAAAGCCTGACGCTCGCAGAAGCGCAGCAGAAGCAGTTTGCGCTGGTGGATACGCTGTGCCGTCACTTTCCCGGCGCTGATTTTCTGACCGGAGGTGACTTGGGACTGGTGCCGGGGCTGAATCAGCCTCGGGTGACGCAGCGTGTGGAAAAAGTGCTGGCCGAGGCATTTCATGCTGAGGCCGGCGTGTTGGTTCAGGGGGCTGGTACCGGTGCGATACGCGCCGGACTGGCGGCGCTGCTCAAACCCGGCCTGCGACTGCTGGTTCATGATGCGCCCGTTTACCCCACAACACAGGTACTCATCGAGCAGATGGGCATTACTCTGGTCAGGGCAGATTTCAACTGCCTCCGGGAAATCACGCGGGTTATTACGCAGCATCGCCCGGATGCCGCGCTGGTGCAACATACGCGTCAGCAGCCGCAGGATCGTTACATTTTAACCGAGGTACTGGCGGAGATTGCGCGCTGCGGCGTACCGACGTTAACCGATGATAACTACGCCGTCATGAAGGTAGACGGTATCGGCTGTGAACATGGGGCGACGCTGTCTACATTTTCCTGCTTCAAGCTCTTTGGCCCGGAGGGAGTTGGGGCGGTTATCGGCAAGGCGGAGGTTATCGCCAGAATCCGTGCGACTCTCTATTCCGGCGGCAGCCAAATTCAGGGGGCGCAGGCCCTGGAGGTGCTTCGTGGTTTGGTTTTTGCTCCGGTGATGCATGCGGTACAGGCTGGCGTTTCTGAACGATTGCTGACGCTACTCAATAGCGGCGTGATACCTGAGGTGAAAAAGGCGGTTATTGCCAATGCCCAGTCGAAGGTGCTAATTGTTGAGTTTCATCAGCCGATTGCCGCCCGCGTACTGGAAGCGGCGCAAGAGAAAGGCGCATTACCGTATCCGGTGGGGGCAGAGTCGAAATATGAGATCCCTCCTCTGTTTTATCGTCTTTCCGGGACGTTTCGCGAAGCAAATCCGTCGCTGGGCGATTATGCGATTCGTATTAATCCAAACCGGAGTGGAGAAGAGACCGTACTACGTATTTTGCGTGAGAGCGTGAATGCGATAGCATATGAATGAGCATAGAATCTGAAAATGCAAAAAACCGGGAAATACCCGGTTTTTTTGTATCTGCGCAATAACGTCTATTACTGATCTGCAGCCGGGCCACAGCCACCAATAATTTTAGAAATTGAAATTGCCGGATGCAGGAAATAATCGTAGCTGCAGTTATTTTTTTTGTTTTCGATATGACCAGTACATGCGGTCAGTGTAGCCAGAACCCCAGCGACAATGGTGATTTTTGCAAATTTAAACATGTTAAAAATCCTTGTTAGATATCTATTTTAAAATGGATGAAATCCATTTCTCGGCGGTTAGGATATCAACTAACATAAAACTTAAGTAGTCCAGAAAAGGACTTGGTAATTTTTATATAAAACATATGGTTAGTGAATTGTTTTTAAATTAAAACAGCCTGGTATTAATAAGTAATACCAGGCTGCCGATTTAATTTATTAGCGGAATGTTTTTCTGAAATTTAACATAAAGCCTTTATCGCTGATGTTGTCCTCTTTCCACTGGTAAGCATCCAGATTCAGGCTGGCGTCTTTGGTGCTGTATTTCACGCCGATGGTTGCCAGACCATTAACGCCGCCGCCTTTTTGACCGTCATCCACGCCGAACGATTGACCCGCCGCACCCTGTAATGACGCTGTACGCTGGCTCTTGCTGTAGCTCAGGTTCGGGCCGCCTTCCAGCGTGGCGGTGGCACCCCAGCCGTTTTTCCCAACGTAATCCAGCTTCAGGCCGACAATGGAATCTACAGCGGTTTCGCTGCCAGCGTTCATCGACAGGTTAAAATCTCCTGCACTGCGCTCTTTGTAACCATCTTCCATGGTGTGACGGAATTTCACCCCGGCATACGGCGTGACTTTCAGCGCATCGCCCATCATGGTGAAAGTTTTCGCTCCTTCGCTGCGAAGCTCAAGATACTGCTGACGTGCGTCGGAATCCGCCACCTTGTTGGTGTCGCCATAAGAGACAGAACGGCTGCTGTCGAGGTTGTGCACGTCATAACGCAGGCTGTTGTTCCACGCCAGACCTTCATCAAACGCCATGCTGTGCTTCAGACCAAAGAACTGACTGTAGCCGCCGGTCAGGCCGTTATCGCCCGCGGTTTTCGAACCGTCGCCATCCAGACGCGCAATACCGTACTCCAGCGTCAGATTCTGGCTGGCGGTGAGATCCAACGTCTGGCGTAATGCCAGCATGTCGTACTGGGTATCGTTGCCCAGCTCAGCGCGTGGGTCGCCTTTCGCTACGACGTTGAACGCTAAACCATCTTTGATCTGCGGCGCAGCGTCGGCCAGCATGGTAAAGCGGTTGCTGAGTACACGCGCTTCACGGAATACCGTGGTGGCCTGACTGCCGCTTACCTGTTTCAGCGCGCTGTTCAGCTCAGCAGTGGTGCTTACGTTAAGGCTGGTGTACAGCTCGTTGTTGGTGTAACCAGCGTCCAGCGCACTCGCTACGCCAGAAACGCTGGCGTCGGTGGCCACGTCGGCATAGGCGTTTTTGGTCATGGTGACGTCAACGTTGCCGTCGCTGTCCTGGCTACCCTGGGCGTTCCACACCACGCTGGTGGATGTGATGTTGTCCGCACCCTGGATATTGCTGCCGGTGAAGGCGTTATCCACCACCACGGTGGTCTCCGCCGTGCCGCTGGTAAAACCGGTATCCACCTTCACGTTGTCGCCAATCACCAGATTATTGGCTTTCAGCGTACCGGAACTGCCATCGGCGTTGGTGCCGACAATATAGTTGGAGAGCTGCTGCGGCGCGTTTGGATCCGCTGGCGGCGTGGGGATGCTGCCCTCGGTTGGGGCGGTAGCCGCATCTGGGATAACGATGTCTGCCGTACCGTTGTGGTCATCCAGCGTACCGGTGGTGCCCGGTGCGTAGATGTCGCAGCCGCTGTCGCACAGCAGGTTGATTTCACCGTTGTTAATGATGGCTTTGGTCTGGCCGCCAAACGCATACGAGTCATCGGCGTAAACGTTGATCACTCCGTCTGCGGCGTTGTTAATAGTGGTGGCTTTACCGTTGCCTTTGATACCGATAAGCCCGGTGCCGTTGGTGCCGTCCTCCTTGCCCTGCTCAGTACCGACGTTGATGGTGCCGCTGTTGACCAGGTTGATTACATAGCTGCTGGTGCCGCCGCTAATCGCCACGGCGTTATCGCCCTGCACGTTGATAGTGCCCTGGTTGCCAAAGTTATAGCCTCGGCCCAAGTTAATCAGCGGCGCATCCGGGTTAATACCGTTGATCACGCCGGTTTCGGTGTTCCAGATCCATTTGGGGTCATTGCTGCCGTTGACCGTGGTGATGGCGCTGTAACCGTTAGTGGCGGTGATGGTGCCGCTGTTTACCTGGGTCAGCGAATCATTGGCGCGTGTCAGGTTGATAATGGTGTTCTCGCCGCCTTCCACCGCGCTTCCGCTGTTGGCAAGCGTTGCGCCCTGCTGGTTATAGAAGTAGAAGCTGCCGCTGACCAGCGATTTGCCATCTTCCGCCACCGTCATATCGCCGGTGTTGACGATTTCTTGCTGGTAGCTGCCGCCCACGATGGAGCCGGTAAAATCACCGTTATTGTAGAAAGTAACGTCGCCGTTAAGGGTTAACAGATCGGTGGTGATGCTGCCGCCCGCTTCATTGAAGAGGCTGTGCCAGGTGGAAATAGCGTCCGCGTCCAGCGTCCCGTAGTTGGCCAGCGCGTTAGCCCCGCCGTTAATCGTCAGGGTGCCGTTGACGGTAAGTGAAGCGCCAGCCTCGTTGTACAACCAGCCCCCGCTAACGTCCACATCACCGTTCAGGGTTTCAGTACCGTAGTTGGCCAGCGTACCATTGGTGAAGAAACCCGCGTCAGAAGTCTGCGTGTCGCTGTCGCCGCTGCCAGGCAGGGATTGAATCCAGATTTTATCCGTTGGTGCATCGCCCATATGGGAATCAGCGTCATCCATCGGGCTGCCGTTAAGGTTGATGGCGCCGTTATTGATGATGTAGCTGGAACTGTCGCTCAGAAACGCCTGGCCGTAATCGGCGTCGATGTTAATCACGCCGGTAGTGTCATTGATGACGACGCCGCCGTTGAGCGCCATCATACCGAACCCGGCGTTGTTAACGGTAATGGTGCCGGTGTTGATGGCGGTGGCGTCGCCATCGGCATCGGTGGAACCCGCCACCATTCCTGAGCTGGTGAGATAGAGCGATGACGGCTGCCAGTAGCTGGTGCTGGTGATGTTATTTTCATCGTCCAGCGTCGGGACCAAGCCGTCCAGATAGATATCGCCTGCGTTTGACGCTGTTCCTCTGCTGGCTGTTACGCCATATACACCCGCGCCCTGCAAATGGATAGTGGCATCCTTATCATTAACGACATCGCCGTAATCCGTAGCCAACATGGCGTAAAAGGTGTGGGTGTACCATTTCAGTGGATATGCGCCATCACCGCCACTGCCCTGCGGCGTCTGGTCAGAAATGATGGTGATATCGCCGTCGGCTTTGTTATGAACAGCCGATCCCTCGCCATTAGCCCTTGTGATGGCTACACGATCCTCACTGCTGTTGCTACTGGTCGCGTAGACAAGAATATCTCCGCTGTTGCGGACTTCCGCGCCGTTATCTGCGCGAATGACGGAATACACGCCATGGCTTGTAATATCGCCTTTATTTTCAATTGATGTGCCTTCGCCATCAGCCATCAGCAACGCGTTGTAGGTGAAAGTGCCTGAGTTTATATAACTGGCATTAACTTCAACAACCGAGTCATCATCCAGAATCAGGGAGCCGCCGTTGTTGACCTGCGCCAGTACAACGTGACCACCCACTATCGTGTTGGTATCAATGGTAGAATGACCGTTTAGCGTAACGTTACTGTTACCGCTGATGCTGATGCCGGTAATGTATGAAGAGGTTCCATCAAGTGGATCCTCGTTGTGGGTGATATTAATACCGCCGCCAATCTCAACGTCGTTATCATCACCTGTTACGCTCAGGCCAACAACGTCCAGGTATTGTCCGCTGATGGCGGACAGATCGTTGTCATCAATATTCAGCGCGCCATTAAGGGTAACGTTATTGCCGTTACCGCCGACAACAACGCCGGTTAACGGGGGGGCTCCGGCAGCCAGAGCATCCTGCCCGTAGTCGGCGCTGATATTTACGTTGCCGGTGATATCAACGGCGTTGCTGTCGCCGCTCACGCTCACGCCTGTCGCTGTGCTAAACACGCCTGCGCTGTCCTGGACCGAGACAACGTTAATATCGCCATCCAGCGTAACCTGCGACATATCGCCGCTTACCAGCGCGCCGGTGCCGTTAAGGCTGACGTCAATATCCCCTTTGTTTTTGAAAGTGTTTTTTTCGCCTGCAACCACAAAACCTATGGAGTCCTGATCGCGGACGGTGGCATTGCCGGTATTTTTTGCTTCATTTCCGGTGCCGTAGGTGATGATGCCCATCGCGCCGTCGGTGACCAGCAGATCGCCCGCCTGGGTCAGGCTGCCGTTATCGCCATTGATAACTACGGCGGCAGAGCCTGCGCCATCCACCGCGATATCGCCGGTATTGGCGATACGGGCACCGTCGCCGTCAATTTGCGTACCGATGGCGCCGCCGGAGATAGTCTGATTACCTTCGTTGATAATAAGCGCGTTGTTGCCGTCGATATACAGCGCCGTGGAGTCCGCGCCGCTGACGGTGGTGCTCCCGGCGTTATCGATAACCACGTTGTCGCCGGTAATGTGGCCGCCGGTGCCGCCGTCGGTGATGGTCATATCACCGTCGTTGTTGACGCGGGCGTTATTGCCGTCAATGACGGTACCGGTGGAGCCTGCTCCGCTGATGTTAGAGGTACCGGTATTCTTAATCGTGGCGTTGTCGCCATCGATGATGATGGCGGTGCCGCCGCCGCTTACGGCAATGTCGCCGGAGAAATCGGTGCTGGTGCCGTTGCCGGAAATCAGCGCGCCGGTGGCGTTGTCCACCGTTGAGTGGCCTGAAATGGTGTTGGTGGTGCCGTCTCCGGAGATAACCATACCGGTGGCACCGTCGGTCACGCTGGAGTCCCCGGTGAGCGTGTTGACGGTTCTATCGCCGGAAATAATCGCGCCGGTACTGCCCTGGCCGCTGATATCCATGCCGCGATCGGTGGAATGCGATTCGTCGTCGCCGCTGATAACCGTGGTTTTATCGTCGGCAATAATCAGATAGCCACGGCTGTCGTACTTCCAGTAGAGACCGTTTTCCTGGGTGCCTTCAATCACGGCGGCATTGGCGTCGGTCACGTCCCAGCCGGAGACGTTCAGCGTTTTGCCGTCCAGGGTGGTGAGCTGCCACTGGTTGTTCTGTTCTGAATAATTCCACACGGCACCCTCGAGAACGCTGCCGCTATCCAGTTTGAAGCTATCGAAGGCCAGGGTGTCTTTGCCTTTATCGATGGTGACGCCGTTGCTGAAGGTAGTAACAGAGTTATCTGGGGGCGTGTCGTCGTCATCAGGCGGGGTCACATCGTCATCGCCGCCATCATCGGGCGGGGTCACATCATCATCGCCGCCATCATCAGGCGGGGTTACATTGTCATCGCCGCCATCGTCGGGCGGGATCACATCATCATCGCCGCCATCATCGGGCGGGGTCACATTGTCATCGCCTCCATCGTCAGGCGGGGTTACATCGCCGCCATTGTCGGGCGTAGGGGGCGTATAAGAATGAGTGGAATCTCCGCCACTGTTATTTTCAACGCCAATAGCCACGCCCGCGGCCAGCGCAGCAACGCCGCCAGCAACCCAGCCCCAGTGATTATCTTTTTCAGATAATGTAGCAAGGCAGGCCGGTGAGAGTTTTTCGCGCTTTTCTTTAGGCAGGGAGGAGATATTACTGGGACATTCTTTTTCATCATCGTTATTCTCTGCGGCGATGGCCGGAATGTAATAACTTTGCATCGCGAGAGCTATAGCGATAGAAATAAGTTTTTTCTTTTGCATAGGGTTCATCCTTGATTAATATTTTCCTTGCGTACTAAATATATGC
Organism: Citrobacter sp. wls714; assembly: GCF_005281025.1. NCBI lineage: Bacteria > Pseudomonadati > Pseudomonadota > Gammaproteobacteria > Enterobacterales > Enterobacteriaceae > Citrobacter > Citrobacter sp. wls714. The sequence goes on from NZ_SZWZ01000092.1 coordinate 233,943, forward strand.
AGATAGCGATACAGGCAATGATGAAATGGCCAGAGTAAAATTATCCTTTAGTGTTTATTTTATCACCCGATAACCTGGGTAGGTCAAATTGAATACTTAACGATACTATTTGCGGTATGAATGGATGTGGGGCGAATTTGGCTAATGAAAGAGTTTTTACGCAATATTATTAATAATCAAATTCACTTCATGAATTTAATTTGGGTTGCTTAATTCAATTTTAAGTAAAGTTAATTCGAAGTTACGAGTAGTTGTAAAAAAAGCCCTGGGGAACAGGGCTTTTTTTAATTAATGGTTAGAGAACCAGTTCAGCTTATCGCGAAGGCCTACCACACGACCAACAATAATTAGCGCTGGGCTTTCAACCTGTTGCGCTAATTCCCCGAGCTGCGTCAGCACACCGTTGACGACGCGTTGTTTCACGGAGGTGCCGTTTTCTACAAGTGCAACCGGCATATCGGGCTGCATGCCAAATTCGAGCAGTTTTTCCTGAATCGTGGCCGCCTGGTTCAGCCCCATGTAGAACACCAGCGTCTGTTTCTCTGCCGCCAGATTTTCCCAGTCCAGCTCGCCGCCGGTTTTCAGGTGCCCGGTAACCAGACGAACGCTCTGGGCGTAATCACGATGGGTCAGTGGAATGCCGGAATAGGCGGAACAACCGGAGGCTGCGGTAATACCCGGTACGACAGAGAATGGAATACCGGCGTGGCAAAGCGTTTCCAGCTCTTCGCCACCGCGACCAAAGATGAACGGGTCGCCACCTTTCAGTCTCACGACGCGTTTACCCTGTTGCGCTTCACGCAGCAGGATCTGGTTAATCTCTTCCTGCGGTACGCAGTGGTAACCCGCACGTTTACCGACGAACACCCGGTCGGCATCGCGGCGCACGAGGTTCATAATATCGTCGGAAACCAGACGGTCATAAACCACTACGTCTGCCTGCTGGATCTGCTGCAGCCCTTTCAGCGTCAGCAGCCCGGCATCGCCAGGACCGGCACCAACCAGCACCACTTCTCCACGGTGATCCAGTGGTTCGCTAAGCAACTGCTCGGTGGTTTCTTCGACGGCTTTTGTGTCACTGTTTGCCAGCGACTGCGCCAGGCGGTCATTAATGAACAATTTTTCCCAGAAGCGGCGACGTTCACCCATACTGGCAAACTGTTTTTTAACCCGGGAGCGCAACTTGCCGGCATATTGCGCGACCTGGCCCAGATGCTGAGGCAGCATGGATTCGAGTCTTTCACGCAGCAGACGGGCCAGCACCGGTGAAGTGCCGCCAGAGGAGACCGCCACCATCAGCGGCGAGCGGTCGATAATGGAGGGCATGATAAAACTGGCTGCTTTTGGCGCATCGACCACGTTGCAGAAGATACGGCGTGATTCTGCGGCGGTGCTGACGCTTTGGTTAACGGCATCGTCATCGGTGGCGGCGATAACCAGCCAGCAAGGATCGAGCAGGGACTCATCGAACGGCCCCTCAACCAGTGTCAGCATGCCTTCATTTGCCCATACGGTGAACTGCGGAATAAACGCCAGCGCATTAACTGTTATACGGGCGCCCGCTTCCAGCAGCAACCGCGCTTTGCGTTCTGCGACATCACCACCGCCGACGATCAAGCAGTCGCGGTCACGTAGTTGACAAAATATAGGCAAATGGTCCACGACATTACCCCTTAATTATTGGCAGCAGCCTCTGGCTGATTGATTTTTGCCGGAGCCGGACGCTCCGATTTTGGCGTAGCATACCAATAACCCAATCCCATGAATACGACACCGGACAAAGTATTACCGAGTGTCACCCACAACAGGTTATGACCAATTCCGGCCAGGGTATAGGCTTCGCTATGATGACCGAACCAGGAGAGGGCAAACAGCGTCATGTTGGCAACTGAGTGCTCGTAGCCGGAAGCAATAAATGCCAGCAGACACCACCAGATAGCGAGGAATTTCGCTGCGCCTTCGGTACGAATTGCCATCCAGATTGCCAGACAAACCAACCAGTTACACAGCGCGCCTTTGAAGAACAGCACCGTTGCAGGCGCTGTGGTTTTCGCCAGTGCAACCGAATGCACGATGCTGGTATCGATCGGCAACAGGCTGCCGCCGCCCCAGCTATAAAGCAGGGCGACAAACACGGATCCGACCAGATTACCCAGCCAGGTTTGCGGCAAAATTGCCCACATTTGACCGTGGCTGATGGTGCCCGCTTTAACGCCGAGCGTCAGGAACATGGTGTGACCGGTAAACAGTTCAGAACCCGCGATGATGACCAGCGTTAAGGCGATACCAAAGGTTGCACCCATCACCAGAGGACGTACGGATGGGTCGAGCAGATTGCCGAGGGTGAAAATAAGAATGATGCCGAGACCGACATAGGCCCCTGCCATTGCCGAACTGACCCAGAATCCGAGCGGGTTATTAGTCGACAGGTGTGCGATGCGCGCAGCGTTAGCCGCACACTTATTGATAGTGTCTGTGAACATGTGTTGATTATCCTTGAAGTACAAACAATAAAAAGAAATCGTAACCGTAGGCCGGATAAGGCATTTATGCCGCCATCCGGCAATGTGCTTGTGCAATTGCCTGATGGCGCTACGCTTATCAGGCCTACAAATAAAAGACCTACAAATACGTCAAAAAAGGGGAGGCGTTGCGCCTCCCAAAAATTTATTAACCGCGCAACTGCACCGTGCCGTCTTTTACTCGCGCTTCGTAATGTTTTACCGAGAACTGTTCGTCTTCCATGCACAGCCCATCGCTTAAACGAAAGCGCTGTTTTTTCAGCGGGCTGGCGACCCACAGTTCGCCCTGATGTTCAGCGATCAAACCACGAGAAAGCACGCTGGACTCAAAGAACGGATCGATGTTGCTGATCGCAAACACCTGGTCGCTGTGATACGGGCGGAAAATCGCGACTTGTTCAGTACCTAACAGGGCACAGACGCCTGTTGCAGGCAGAATGTCATCGATTTTGCAGATGTTTTGCCACTGGCTCATGCGTTTTCCTCCACCAGAGTCACCGGGATACGCTCATAAGGCGTTGCCGGACGATGTTGTTCACGTTCAGGCACAACCTGGACGTTCGGGTCGCGTTTGTCGCTGTTGATGAAGTGCTTGAAGCGAACCTGCGCGGATGGGGTGTTAACGGTTTCTGTCCACTCGCATACCACCGCTTCACGCAGACGGGCCATCTCTTCTTCCAGATGTTCGTTCAGGCCCAGCTTGTCGTCGATGATGACCGATTTCAGATACTCAATGCCGCCTTCCAGGTTGTCTAACCATGGTGCGGTACGGGTCAGTTTGTCGGCAGTGCGGATGTAGAACATCATGAAGCGGTCGAGATACTTCAGCAGCGTTTCGCGATCGATATCCGCCGCCAGCAGATCCGCATGACGAGGTTTCATCCCGCCGTTACCGCAAACGTACAGGTTCCAGCCTTTTTCCGTGGCGATGATACCCACATCTTTGCCCTGGGCTTCCGCGCATTCACGGGTACAGCCGGAGACACCGAACTTCATCTTGTGCGGCGTACGGATGCCTTTGTAGCGGTTTTCCAGCTCGACGCCGAAACCGACGCTATCGCCCACGCCGTAGCGGCACCAGGTGCTGCCCACGCAGGTTTTCGCCATACGCAACGCTTTAGCATAGGCATGACCGGTTTCGAAACCGGCTTCAATCAACTGGCGCCAGATTTCCGGCAGGTCATCTTTCTGCGCGCCGAACAGGCCAATACGCTGAGAGCCGGTGATTTTGGTATACAGGTTAAATTCACGTGCGATACGTCCCACGGCCACCAGACCTTCCGGTGTGATTTCACCGCCAGCGGAGCGCGGGATCACGGAGTAGGTGCCGTCTTTCTGGATGTTCGCCAGGAAGTTGTCGTTGGTGTCTTGCAGCGGTGTGTGCTGCGGTTTGAGAATGTACTCATTCCAGCACGAGGCCAGCAGGGAACCGACGGTCGGTTTACACACTTCACAGCCGTAACCTTTCCCGTGTTTTGCCAGCAACTCTTCGAAGGTTTTAATGCCTTCTACGCGAATGAGATGGAACAGTTCCTGACGCGAGTACGGGAAGTGTTCACACAGGTTGTTGTTAACTTCAATACCCTGTTTCGCCAGTTCAGCGTTCAGGACCTGCGTTACCAGTGGGATACCCCCACCGCAGCCGGTACCGGCTTTGGTTTCAGCTTTCAGCGCTGCAACGGTGTGGCAACCTTTATTGATAGCAGCAACCAGCATGCCTTTGGTGACGTCGAAGCAGGAACAAATCTGCGCGCTGTCCGGCAGTTTATCGACGCCGATAGACGGTTTGCCGCTGCCCGCGTGCGCAGGCAGGATCAATGAGTCCGGGTTTTCCGGCAGTTCGATAGCGTTCAGCACCAGTTGCAGCAGATTGCCGTAATCGCTGGTGTCGCCCACCAGAACCGCGCCGAGCAGCGTTTTGTTATCTTCGCTGACAATGAGGCGTTTGTAGACTTCTTTGCTCTCGTCGAGGTAAACGTAGCTGCGCGCACCCGGTGTGCGGCCATGTGCGTCGCCAATCCCGCCAACGTCAACGCCGAGCAGCTTCAGCTTGGCGCTTAAATCTGCGCCTTCGAAGGCGTTTTCGGTTTCGAGGATATGGTCAACGGCAACCTGCGCCATTTTGTAGCCTGGTGCCACCAGACCATATACACGGTTGTTCCAGCTGGCGCATTCGCCAATGGCATAGATGTCCGGGTCAGACGTCTGGCAGGTGTCGTTAATCACGATCCCACCGCGCGGAGCGACGTCCAGACCGCACTGGGTAGCCAGTTTGTCGCGTGGACGAATACCGGTAGAGAAAACGATAAAGTCGACCTCCAGTTCGCTACCATCGGCAAAACGCATGGTTTTGCGCGCTTCGACGCCTTCCTGGACAATCTCTTTCGTGTTTTTGCTGGTGTGCACACGCACGCCCATGCTTTCAATTTTGCGACGTAACTGCTCGCCACCCATATGATCCAGCTGTTCAGCCATCAGCATCGGAGCGAATTCAATCACGTGGGTTTCAACGCCGAGGTTTTTCAGCGCACCGGCGGCTTCCAGGCCCAGCAGGCCACCGCCGACGACAGCACCGCGTTTGCTACGGCGCGCACAAGACTCAATGGCGTTGAGATCTTCAATGGTGCGGTAAACGAAGCAGTCCTGAGTTTCCGAACCTTTAATCGGCGGGATCCACGGATAAGAGCCAGTCGCCATGATCAGCTTATCGTAATAAACCGTACGCCCCGCGCTGGAGTGGATCACTTTCTCCTGGCGGTTGATGGTAATTGCGCGCTCGCCCACTAATACCTTAACGCCGTGCTTCTCGTAGAATCCTTCGCGCACCAGAGAAAGCTCTTCGGCGGTGTGGTGGGAGAAGTAGGAAGACAGGTGTACGCGGTCGTACGCTTTGCGGGGTTCTTCACAAAAGACGGTAATATCAAAATTGGCAGCGTCGGATTTATCAAGAAGATCCTCAATAAAGCGATGGCCGACCATACCATTACCGATAATAGCGAGTCTGACTTTGCTCATTTTTGCCTCGATTTCTTTTCTATTACCGCCTACCTTAACGATTCAGCAACCCCGCTTATTGATACAAATCAAATTCGCTCTCATATACTCCTTAAGAGGTATATGACTGATTTACCTACATTTTTATAAGTTACGGAATTGACTGGCTTTTCGTGTTTGTATAAATAGCGTACAAATTAAGGGGTTTTTGTATGAATTGGCCTACATCACCTGGAGAGGTGGGGGATGCGAGGTATATGCCGGATGGCGCGGACACCATCCGGTAGTGTACAGGCCGGGTAAGCGGAAGCGTCCCCGGCAGTGAGATTAATGCGTGGCTGGAGCGTTATGCTGGCGATGGCGCGTGACAAACCCAAGAACAAAGCACATCACGAACACAACGGCATACAAGCCGTTAGCCGTTTGCAGTGCCGCCATTGGACCGCTATGAGCGACGATCGGGCCAGTGACGACGAAAGTAAGCATGGTACCGATGGTGCCGCAAGTCAGAACGAAGTTAACCAGTTTAGGTGAGGCGACCTTCGTCTGTTGGGAACCGAGGGTAATGATGGTGGTATAAATCGCGCTGGAGAAGAAGCCCAGCGTCAGAATGAACCACGGCATATGCTCTGGCGTACCGGTGATAAACAGATACATCAGGATGGTGGCCAAACCCGCCAGTACGGTCAGGATGCGCTGCAGATCGAAGAAACGCAGAATAAAGCTAAATGCCCACATGCCAACCATGTAAGACATCCAGAAGTCGCTGACCAGTTTACCCGCATCACCCAGGCTCATGCCCAGACTTTTGGCATATTCCGGTACCCATGAGATAAAACCAAGCTGGCCGAGGATGTAGCATAAAGCCGCAATGGACAGAAACAGTACGCCAATGCCCCATTTTTCTTTTACTACCGGTGCGTCTGACTGCTGCGCGTGTTTGCCAAGCGCCGGGAATTCGCAACCGAAGGTCAGCAGGAAAATAGCGACATAGACCAGGCCGATGCAGGCATAAACCCAGTACCATTCAATGCTGCGCGCTAACAGGAACGCCGCCACCATCGGGAAAATCATGCCAGCCATGCTGAAGAAAGAGTCCGTAAACAGCAGGCGAGAACCGCGCTGGCGACCTTCATACATCTGCGTGACCAGGAATGTACCAATCGACATGGTGATACCGCTCACCAGCCCAAGGACAAACATTGCTGCTGAGAACAAGGCCAGGCTATGGCTGAGCATCAGTCCGGCGACCGCCAGAACCATCAGGATAAAGCCAAAGCGCAACTGGGTTTTCAGGGGCACAATCTCCATCAGCCATGCATTCAGGAAGATAGAGATCAGGATGCCGGCATTCAGGAAAGTGAAGGTGTTACTCATACTGGAAACGGGCAAATGGAAGTAATCTGCGATATTTCCCATCACCATCCCGGTGACAATTACCAACGCGCCTGTCAGGGCGTAGGAGAGAAAGCTAATCCATGTGAGCTTAATGCGGTTGCTGTTAGTCATGACTGGCCTGTATAGAAGTGTAAGGCGCATTGACTGCGCCGTGAGCGGGCAGATTTTAGGCGCTTTAGTGACGCATTTAAATATTTAATGGCAATAACTTGCTCCGTTACATTTTTGTATGTGATCTCGATCACAATGAGTATTGCGACTGTGAGGTTACATTTGTTTCAAGTACGTAAAATTAAGTAAAGGGATGGCCTTGTCCTTGAAGGCTCTTTAGAATCAATTCACTTGCTTCATTTCTGCTCTTGTTAAGGAATTCTCATGCTCAAATCGACTCTGGCGGCTGTTGCAGCTGTTCTCGCTCTTTCCGCTCTCTCCCCTGCAGCACTGGCAGCAAAAGGTGACCCACATGTCCTGCTGACCACCTCTGCGGGTAACATTGAGCTGGAGCTGAACAGCCAGAAAGCCCCGGTTTCAGTGCAAAACTTTGTCGATTATGTGAACAGTGGTTTCTATAACAACACCACGTTCCACCGTGTGATCCCGGGCTTTATGGTACAGGGCGGCGGCTTCACCGAGCAGATGCAGCAGAAGAAACCTAACCCGCCAATCAAGAATGAAGCCGATAACGGGCTGCGTAACACCCGTGGCACGATTGCGATGGCGCGTACAGCAGATAAAGACAGTGCGACCAGCCAGTTCTTTATCAACATCGCAGACAACGCTTTCCTCGATCACGGCCAACGCGACTTTGGCTATGCTGTATTCGGTAAAGTTGTGAAAGGTATGGATGTCGCGGATAAGATCTCTCAGGTACAGACCCATGATGTTGGTCCTTACCAGAATGTCCCGTCAAAACCGATTGTTATCCTTTCAGCTAAAGTTCTGCCGTAATCGTATTTTTCGCGGGTAGTTCCTGCCCGCGTTCTCTCCCTTCTCTGCGTAACCCGAAATTGCTGCTTATACTTGTGGCAAGTGCCGCTTACATTCAGGGAGGTCACGTGAAAAAACTCACCGATAAACAAAAGTCCAGACTCTGGGAGCAACGGCGTAATGTCAATTTCCAGGGAAGCCGACGACTGGAAGGCGTGGATATTCCACAGGTTACTCTGAACGCGGAAGACGCCCTGGCGCGTCTGGAAGAGTTGAGGAGGCACTATGAGCGATAAATTCGGTGATGGACGTGACCCTTATCTGTACCCCGGTCTGAATGTGATGCGTAACCGCCTGGGGATTCATCAGGCCCAGCGTCTGGCACAAGCGGCATACGAATTAACAGCACTGCGCGCCGCGACGATTGAGTTGGGGCCTTTAAAGCGTGGCTTGCCACACCTGTGCGCCATTCATCGCCAGTTATACCAGGATATTTTCGACTGGGCGGGGCAGTTGCGGGAAGTTGATATCTACCAGGGCGATACTCGCTTTTGCCATTTTGCCTATATCGAGAAAGAGGGCAATGCGCTGATGCAGGATCTGGAAGAGGAGTCCTGGCTGGTGGGATTGCCGGAAGACAAATTCGTCGATCGCCTCGCGCACTATTATTGCGAAATTAATGTGCTGCATCCGTTTCGTATTGGTAGCGGTCTCGCGCAGCGTATTTTCTTCGAACAGTTAGCGATTCATGCCGGGTATATGCTGAGCTGGGATGACATTCAGGTTGAGGAGTGGAACCAGGCGAACCAGAGCGGGGCAATGGGCGACCTGAGCGCTCTGCGGGCGATATTTCGTAAAGTGGTAAGCGAAGCCCCGGAAACTGAGTAGAATAGCGCGGGTCTTATGTACCGGAGCCGCCATGATCCTGCTTATCGATAACTATGATTCTTTTACCTGGAACCTGTACCAATACTTCTGCGAACTGGGCGCTGATGTTCTCGTCAGGCGTAACGACGAGCTGACGCTGTCGCAAATTGACGCGCTGAATCCGCAAAAAATCGTGATTTCCCCGGGCCCCTGCACGCCGGATGATGCCGGTATCTCGCTGGACGTTATTCGCCATTTCGCGGGCAACATCCCGCTGCTGGGCGTGTGTCTCGGTCACCAGGCGATGGCGCAGGCGTTTGGCGCGACCGTGGTTCGGGCAGCAAAAGTGATGCACGGTAAAACCTCGCCGATTACGCATAACGGGCAGGGCGTTTTTCAGGGACTCGCCAACCCATTAACCGTGACACGCTACCATTCTCTGGTGGTTGCCCCCGAAACGCTTCCTGACTGCTTTGAAGTGACGGCCTGGAGTGAGACACAGGAGATCATGGGTATTCGCCACCGCGAGTGGGATCTGGAAGGTGTGCAGTTTCACCCGGAGAGTATTCTCAGCGAACAGGGGCATCAGCTGCTGGATAATTTCCTCCAACGGTGATTTATGGTTGCTATTCAGTGATTTTTTATTCATATTTTGTGATTATAATTTCACTAGCATTTCTGCTTAACAGGGTGGTAATGACATGGCAACTGAACAAACTGCGATTACGCGCGCGACATTCGATGAAGTAATTCTGCCGATTTATGCACCGGCTGAGTTTATCCCGGTAAAAGGAAAAGGGAGTCGAGTCTGGGATCAACAGGGCAAAGAGTATGTTGATTTTGCGGGCGGCATTGCAGTTACCGCGTTAGGGCATTGCCATCCGGCGCTGGTTGAGGCGTTAAAAACCCAGGGCGAAACCCTGTGGCACACCAGTAACGTTTTCACCAACGAACCAGCGTTGCGCTTAGGTCGTAAAATCATTGATGCGACCTTTGCTGAACGCGTGCTGTTCATGAACTCTGGTACCGAAGCCAACGAAACCGCCTTTAAGCTGGCGCGTCATTATGCCTGCGTACGCCACAGCCCGTTCAAAACCAAAATCATTGCCTTTCATAATGCGTTTCACGGTCGTTCGCTGTTTACCGTATCTGTTGGTGGGCAACCGAAATATTCCGACGGCTTTGGACCAAAACCGGCGGATATCATCCATGTGCCGTTTAACGATCTGCATGCGGTAAAAGCGGTGATGGACGATCACACCTGTGCGGTGGTGGTTGAGCCAATTCAGGGGGAAGGCGGAGTTACTGCGGCAACCCCGGAATTCCTGCAAGGTTTACGTGAACTCTGCGACCAGCATCAGGCGCTGCTGGTATTTGATGAAGTGCAGTGTGGGATGGGGCGTACCGGCGATTTATTTGCCTATATGCACTACGGCGTGACGCCGGATATCCTCACCAGCGCTAAGGCGCTCGGCGGCGGCTTCCCGGTGAGCGCCATGTTGACCACCCAGGAAATTGCCTCCGCGTTCCACGTGGGTTCGCACGGTTCCACTTACGGCGGCAATCCACTGGCCTGTGCAGTTGCAGATGCCGCGTTTGATATCATCAACACCCCGGAAGTGCTGGAAGGTATTCAGGGCAAACGTCAGAAGTTTGTGCAGCATTTGCAGCAGATTAATCAGCAGTTCGATATTTTCAGCGATATTCGCGGCATGGGGCTGTTGATTGGCGCCGAGCTGAAGCCGCAGTTTAAAGGCCGGGCGCGCGATTTCCTCTACGCCGCCGCGCACGAAGGGGTGATGGTGTTGAATGCCGGGCCGGACGTAATGCGTTTCGCGCCGTCGCTGGTGGTGGAAGACGCGGATATCGAGGAAGGGATGCAGCGTTTCGCGCAGGCTGTCGCGAAGGTGGTGGGCTGATTGCCTGATTGTCGGATAAGGCGTTTACGCCGCCATCCGACAAATCTCTTAACCTTTCATATCCCGCAGTCGGCGGCTCAGCCAGATGCCGTGGTGTGGGCGCTGACGCCATGCGACCGACGAAATGGTGTGCATGGTGTTCAGATGCCCCAGAACCCGTTGCAGATGCTGCTCCAGGGTGCTTAACGGACCGTGGGACAGCATCTCTGGTGCCTCGAGAATATTCACATCGCCCGAGCTTCCCGGTCCGTCATACTCCAGCCGCTGCTGACAGCGCTGGAGCGCAATTTCGCAGGACTCCAGATACCGCTGTGCCAAATCCGGCGTCAGCATCGTATGTTCCCTCGCCAGGGTGGTCATCGCGTTGATGTGTTCGACAATAAACTGGCTGTGCGTGACCCACAGTTTCATATCTGCCAGATAGTGCGAGTTAAATCCCGGCTCCTGCATTGCCTGATTCAGTGAGTTAAACAGCGTGTTATGCGCCTGGTTGACCCGCATGCGTTGATACGCCAGCGGCGTGGCCTGCGGATCGTTGCTGAGGATCAGGCGAATGGCTTCCTGATCGGCTTCTAACGCATCGTGGGCGTTCTTACGCAACAGACCACTCTGCCACTGCGGCCACAGCCAGAGCGTGCCGCCAAAGGCGATTAAGCAGCCAATCACCGTGTCGACAAACCGCGGTACGATAAATTGTTCCCCGTTAAGCGTCAGCAGTTGCAGGGTGTATACCGCCGTAACCGTAAAGCCAACGGTGGCCCAGCCGTAGTTTTTGCGAATGATCAGATAGCTGCCTAACGTGATCAGCAACATGCCTGCCAGCGTGAAACCTTCCTGAATATGAAAGTGCAATGTGACGCCCGCAATCACCAGTCCGACGAGCGTCCCCACCGAACGATGCAAAATACGCACCCGGGTCGCCCCATAGCCATTTTGCGTGACGAACAGGATCGTCATCAAAATCCAGTAAGGTTTAGGCAGATGTAAGGCGCTACCCATCAGGCTGGCGATACTCAGCATGACGCTTATGCGCCCGGCGTTACGCAGCGCCGGGGATTTCAACGACAGATAGTTTTTCAGCGCCGGGATCAACGGCAACCGCCGCTGTTTGTCTGCCATTAAATCACGGGCATACAGCGGGCGCTGGGTCCGCAGCACACGAGCAATACGACTGAAGTGCCAGTAGCAAAATTGCCCCACCGGATTGTCCGGATGCTGGTTGGCGATTTTCTCCAGCGAGCCAATCTGCTTTTCCATTGAGAAACGAGTCGGTAAGCGGTGATACAAGATATCATCGGCCAGTACGCGCAGGCGGGCGGCGACGGTACGCGCGTTCCAGCGAATCACCTGTTCCGCGTGGCTTCGCTCGACCAGCTTTTGCACCTCTTCCGGCTGATGCAAGCTAACTGAAATATGTTCCTGCAAATCGAGCGCTTCCTGAAAGGCACGCAACAGTCGCTTGTATTCATTATTGTGATGCGCCGACAGCATATGCATTTGCTGGTAGCACTGGGTAATCAGATCCACCGCTTTTTGTTGACGAACCAGCAACGGAGGCAGCGCTTTTTCTGGATCGGCATGCTGGGTCAGCAGACTGTACTTGGCCTCACAGTAATCGGCTAATTCGCGGTACAACAGGCTGAGCGATTCACGCAGTGGCTGCTCACGCCACATCCAGAACCAGAACCAGTTGAACAGACCGTACCACAACGTACCCAGTGCATAGATCAGCAATGGCTCCCAGACGGGCATGTTCCCGGCAAGGCTTAACGTGAAAATTGCCGCGATGAGTGAGGCTGGCAGCAGTCGCGCATGCAACGGGCTTAGCTCGGCGGTTACGCCAAGAATTAGCGTCAGGCCGGTGAGGATGAGCGGCAGTGGTATATCTTGCGCCAGCAGTAACTGCATGATCAGGCTGCAACCGGCAAACAGCGATGCGCCAATAACTAAACGTTTAAAAAAGCGTTTATGCGGGGTATCAAGACCGGCAATGTTGCAACAGGCAGGGACGAGGGAAAACAGAAGCCCCAGATGAAGCTGACCAATGATAAGACCGACGGCCACAGGTAAACACAGCACCAGGGTCTGTCGTAGTGCGTAGTTGATCTCGGGGTGATAAATCAGTCTTCGCCACATCGGAGCAAACAAAAATGGCGCGCTACCGGGTAACGCGCCATTTCGATGGGATTAACGTGTGCCGTAAACGACGATGGTCTTACCGTGAGCGGAGATCAGGTTCTGATCTTCCAGCATCTTCAGAATACGACCAACGGTCTCACGGGAGCAGCCAACGATCTGGCCGATTTCCTGGCGGGTGATTTTAATCTGCATACCGTCCGGGTGAGTCATCGCGTCAGGCTGTTTTGCCAGATTCAGCAGAGTCTGAGCAATACGACCGGTGACGTCGAGGAAGGCAAGGTTGCCTACTTTTTCAGACGTGACCTGCAGGCGACGAGCCATCTGAGAAGACAGGCGCATCAGAATATCCGGGTTGACCTGGATTAATTGGCGAAATTTTTTGTATGAAATTTCAGCGACTTCACATGCGGTTTTGGCCCGTACCCAAGCGCTACGTTCCTGGCCTTCTTCGAAGAGGCCTAATTCACCAATAAAATCGCCCTGATTCAGATAAGAAAGGATCATTTCTTTCCCTTCTTCGTCTTTGATCAGCACTGCCACTGAGCCTTTAACGATGTAATACAACGTTTCCGCTTTTTCACCCTGGTGAATCAGCGTGCTCTTCGATGGGTACTTATGAATATGGCAATGAGACAAGAACCATTCGAGAGTCGGGTCTGTTTGCGGTTTGCCAAGCACCATGCGCGGTTATCCTCTGTTATAAGCTGTCTCCAGAGCCAGAAAACGACGCTGCCTCTGGGTTTGCAAAAATGTGCTTCCCGCTACCTGGGAAGGGGGCTACTAAAAATATACTGCAGCCTGTAATGTGATGTCCTCTGCATACATGCAGTACGTCAATGTATTACTGTAGCATCCCGACTGTTTTAGCATAGCTTTCGCCGTGTGTCTCCTGGTGTCTCGCTTCAGCATGACGCAGGTCGCCTTCCGTTGCGAGAATTGTTATGTACGCGTAATCTGTCAGGAAAATTGAAACATTGGAGTTACGAATTATGCAAGCGCGTGTAAAGTGGGTTGAGGGGTTAACCTTCCTCGGTGAGTCCGCCTCTGGCCACCAAATTTTGATGGACGGTAACTCCGGTGATAAAGCGCCGAGCCCGATGGAAATGGTATTAATGGCTGCAGGTGGTTGTAGCGCCATCGATGTGGTGTCGATCCTGCAAAAAGGGCGTCAGGATGTGACCAACTGCGAAGTGAAACTCACCTCTGAGCGCCGTGAAGAAGCGCCGCGTTTGTTTACCCACATCAATCTGCATTTCATCGTCACCGGCAACGATCTGAAAGAGGCGTCGGTCTCCCGTGCTGTTGATCTCTCGGCGGAAAAATATTGTTCTGTGGCATTGATGCTGGAAAAGGCGGTGAATATTACCCACTCCTATGAAGTGGTTGCTGCGTAATACGTGATGCCCGATAAGCGTAGCGCCATCGGGCACATCCCGTACATCACTCTATCTTTTTACCTTCCATCAATCGCTGGACCAGCGGCAGCATAATCAATTCCATCGCCAGACCCATTTTGCCGCCAGGTACGACTAATGTATTGATGTGGGAAATGAATGAGCCTTGCAGCATGGCCAGAAGCCACGGAAAGTCGATCCCTTCGAGATTACGAAAATGAATGACCACAAAGCTTTCGTCCAGCGACGGAATGCTCTTGGCTGCAAAGGGGTTTGAGGTATCGACGGTGGGTACGCGCTGAAAGTTAATGTGCGTACGGGAAAACTGCGGCGTGATGTAATTGATGTAATCGTCCATTGAGCGCACAACCGAGTCCATCACCGCTTCACGCGAGTGTCCACGCTCGCTGGTATCGCGGGTCAGCTTTTGGATCCATTCCAGGTTAACGATCGGCACCACGCCGACCAGAAGATCGACATGCCGGGCCACATTTTGCTGTGGGGTGACGACGCCGCCGTGTAGCCCTTCATAGAACAGGACATCCGTCGGTTCAGGCAATGGCTGCCAGGGGGTAAACGTTCCCGGGACCTGGTTCCACGGTACGGCTTCATCGTAGGTGTGCAGATATTTACGCGACTGACCTGTTCCCGTCTGGCCGTATTCAATGAAGGTTTGTTCCAGCAGACCAAAGTCATTGGCTTCGGGACCGAAATAGCTGATATGCCGCCCGGCATCGCGCGCTTTGCGAATCGCCATGTCCATTTCTGGACGGGTATAGCGATGAAAACTGTCACCTTCCACCTCGGCGGCGCGCAGATTTAGCTGCGCGAAAATTTTACGAAACGCGAGGCTGGTGGTGGTGGTCCCCGCGCCGCTGGATCCTGTTACCGCAATCACCGGATGTTTGGCAGACATAACAACTCCATGAATAGGTTGATTTTTTATTATAGTCGGCCGTCGGCTACGGATTACTCGTGAATCTGCTTCCTCGGCATGATGTTGACCGTTTCATGCAGTTCGGACCACACCAGGACGGCTTCACCTGATTGTA
This sequence comes from Citrobacter sp. wls714, assembly GCF_005281025.1. Classification (NCBI taxonomy): domain Bacteria; kingdom Pseudomonadati; phylum Pseudomonadota; class Gammaproteobacteria; order Enterobacterales; family Enterobacteriaceae; genus Citrobacter; species Citrobacter sp. wls714. The sequence goes on from NZ_SZWZ01000092.1 coordinate 249,155, forward strand.
GTTGGCGTTTGACGTCGGCGACTTTTTGTTCGAGCGAGCGTTCATGTTCACCATAATCGGTGCCTTCGCGCAAGACAAAGCTTTCAATCAGATTGTCCAGTGCGTCCGGGGAGATGTCTTGCCAGGGGATAATCATGATGACGCCTCCAGATACGTTGTCAGCCAGTCGGGAATTCTTGATTCCAGCCACATCTCAGGGCGGCGCACCGTGCCGCCAATAAATCCGACGTGTCCACCGTGTTCAGTTAACTGGTACTCCACCTGTGAGGGCAGGTTTTCCGGTTCAGGGATCACGTGATGATCCATAAACGGATCGTCCTTGGCATGGATAATCAGCGTCGGTTTGGCGATCTGATTAAGCAATGGCATGGCACTACACTGCCGGTAATAGTCTATAGCATCGGCAAAACCGTGGATTTTGGCAGTGATGAGATCGTCAAAATCACGAATGCGACGCAGGGATTTCAACTGGGTCAGACTCACCGGCAGCGAACCCGGGTAGGCCTGTAGCTTACGCGAGGCGTTAGCTTTCAACAAATTGAGCAGATAGCGTTGGTAGACGCGTGAGAACCCCTTCTCCATATGGTAGCTACAGGCTTCCAGCACGAAAGGCGCAGAGACAATAACCGCTGCATCAATGGGAATGTCGTTGCCTTCTTTGGCCAGCAGGCAGGCCAGCATGTTCCCGCCGAGTGAATAGCCTACCGCCGCGGTCGGCACACGACCAAACTCGCGCTCCAGCCAATGTAAAAACCAGGTGCCATCTTCTGTTTCACCAGAATGATAAATACGGTTGAGACGATTTGGCTCGCCGCTGCAGCCGCGAAAATGCATCACCACGCCCAGCCAGCCACGCTTTTGCGCTGCTTCAATCAGGCCATGTGCGTACGGGCTGTTCAGACTGCCTTCCAGACCGTGAAAAACCACCAGGCGCGGTTTGTGCTTCGCCTGTTGCGGATCTTCACTCCATGCCAGATCGACAAAGTCACCGTCGGGTAATTCCAGACGCTGCCAATGGGCGTCGAACTTCACCTTGCGGCGAATTAAACGCGGCAGCATTGTCTGCAAATGGCGGTTACTGATACCGCGCATAGGGCGGAATTCTCGCGAATCATCAGTAGGTGGGATCATTTCTGTGGACGTGATTTCAACCATAACACCAGAGCAATTAATAATCGGAAAGAATAACTATACCGCGCGCAGCGCTTGCGGGTTAGCCAATATGTGATTTTGTCGCTAGTCAGTCAGCAGGTTACGCGAGAAAAAATGAAAATCGACGTCGGGCTTTCGTCGCCACAGGCGAGCTTTACGCGTCCCTGTCGCCACGCTTTCTCCGGTATCTTCAAACATTCCTGACGCTTCAAAGCGGCGAATCAGACTTTTACGCTGGATCGACTGACCGAGGATCACCTCGGTGGCTTCGAGCAGTTGCCCATGGGTAAATGTCTCCGGCAAGCAGTATACAGGCAGGAGTGAGTACATCGTTTTTTGCCGTAAGCGATGCAGGGCCGCCGTAATGATATCTCCGTGGTCGAACGCGAGTGAATAATTTTTCAGCTCATCAACCGGGACCCAACGGGCATTGCTGACGCTGGCGATGTGCGGCGCACAGTCTACCCAGGCGATTAGCGCAAACCAGGTAACCGTCAGACTCCAGCCGCGCGGGTCGCGATCCGGGCCGGAAAAGGTATCCAGTTGTTCCAGCCACGAAGGCAAAACACCTGTTTTTTCAGTGAGCTTGCGTAGCGCTGTGGCGCGAGTGGAGTCATCGTGCTCGATATCAATGAAGCCACCAGGTAATCCCCAACGCCCTTTTTGCGGCTGGTTTGCACGTTCAACCAGTAATACGCACAGCGCCTGTTGATGCAGGGTAAACAGCACGCTATCGACCGTCACCAGAGGTGAGGGAAAGCGGCGGGCATCGTATTGATTCAGGTAGTCGGCTTCGGTGGTCATAAAGTACTCACGATGATTTGCAACGCCCACAAGTGTACCAGTCCAATACCGGGGGGCAAGGTTCGTTTTTTCTTATTATTTATCAGTTGATTATGCCGCAGTCTAAAAATAATGCATTTTGTGCTTGCTTAATATGTGTCTTAGGGACATTATTAATTGTGTCTAAGGGACACAATTAAAGGTGAGCGTGATGAGCATAAAACTGACACTAACGTTGGACGACCAGGACTACGGAATGACGCACGGTGTTTTTCCTGATGGCGCCGTCTGGTTGAAGGTTACTGAAGTATTACCTCCCTTTGCTCGTCTGATGCGCATTCGTGCGACGGCGATGCACGACATGAACGACTTTATGCTGTTGGCGCAACTGGTGGAGGCGGTTCGCCATCAAACGGATGTACTGGTCAGTCATCTCGAGCTTCCCTGGTTGCCGTGGGCACGTCAGGATCGCCATATGGTGGCGGGTGATAGCTTTGCGCTGAAAGTCTTTGCCAGCCAGCTCAATACGCTGCAATTCGATAAGGTGAAGGTGCTCGATCCGCACAGCGACGCGGCGGCGGCAGCTATCAATAATTTTGTGGCGATTTCACAAGAGACTTGCCTGCTGCACAGCGCGACTTTGCAGCGCCAGTTCCAGCAAAAAACGCTAATGCTGGTCGCCCCCGATGCCGGAGCGCTGAAGAAAATTGATGCCGTTGCCAGAGCGGTCGGTGTAGCGGAGTACGCCGTCCTGAGCAAAAAGCGCGATGTAGCAAGCGGCAAGCTGAAGGGATTTGCTTTAGTGGCTGGAGACGTGAGGGGCAGGGATATGCTGATTGTTGATGACCTGTGTGATGCCGGCGGTACGTTTATTGGTTCTGCGCAGGTACTCCGTGATGCAGGTGCCCGTAGCGTCAACCTGTATATCACCCACGGTATTTTCTCTAAGGGCGTCGAACACCTGTTTGCTAACGGTATTGATGCTATCTACACCACCACCTCTTTCGCTGCCCCGACGCTGGAACATCCGCAGCTTGAGCTTATCGACATTGACGCGATTTACCGCGCCTGAGGGAGATACTGATTATGAAAATGAACCCGATTCTGGCTATCGACGGCTACAAAGTTTCTCACCGCGTACAGTATCCGCAAGGAACCAGCCGCGTGTATTCCAACTTTACCCCGCGCAGCGATCGCTTTTTCTCCTCGCCGTTGGTGGATGGCAAACTGGTGTTTTTTGGTCTGCAAGGTTTTCTGCAGTGGTTTCTGGTTGATCTGTTTAACGAGGCGTTCTTTGCCCGTCCGGAAGACGAGGTGGTCAGGGAATACAAACAGGTCATGGACAGCTATCTCGGTAAAGATGCGGTAGCGGTTGATCATATCCGCGCCCTGCATCAGTTGGGCTATCTGCCGCTTCACATCAAAGCGCTGGATGAAGGCAGCAAAGTGCCGATGGCGGTGCCCGTTTTAACTATCATCAATACCCAACCTGAGTTTTTCTGGTTGGTGAATTACCTGGAGACCGTGCTGTCGGCAGAACTGTGGAAGGCGTCAACAAATGCCACGATAGCTCACCACTACCGCAACATCTGCGCGCGGTGGGCAGAGAAAACCTGTAGCGACCTGGCGCACCTTGACTTCCAGTGCCATGACTTTTCCTTCCGCGGCATGTCCGGATTGCAGGACACCATGCAGGCGGGCTGCGGCCACTTGTTGAGCTTTAAAGGGACCGACAGTATTCCATCTCTGCTGTACGCCCGCGATTATTACACCGACGGCGAGCCCTATTTTATCGGCGCCAGCATTCCGGCGACCGAGCACAGCGTGATGTGTATGGGGGAGCGTGAGCATGAGATTGAAACCTTCCGCCGCCTGATTGCCGATCTCTACCCGCAGGGATTTGTGTCGATTGTCTCTGATACGTGGGATTACTGGCAGGTGCTGACGGAGTACACCCGCGAGCTGAAGAGCATCATTCTGGCGCGGGAGGGACGGGTGGTTTTCCGCCCGGACAGCGGTAACCCGGTTGAGATCCTGTGCGGTACTGGTGCGGATGAGGATACCCGAGCCGATCGTACGGCACAGGAGAAAGGCTCTGTGGAGGTGCTGTGGGAGATATTTGGCGGCACGGTTAACGCCAAAGGTTACAAGGTGCTCGACCCACATGTGGGGCTGATTTATGGCGATTCCATCACCCTTGAGCGGGCGAATGAGATCCTGCATCGTCTGGAAGCGAAAGGTTTTGCCAGTTCAAATGTGGTGTTTGGCGTCGGTTCTTTTACCTATCAGTACAACACGCGTGACACCTTCGGTTTTGCGATGAAAGCTACGTGGGGAGAAGTCGACGGTAAAGGGCGAATGATCTTTAAAGAGCCGAAAACCGATAATGGTTTAAAACGCTCTGCCCGTGGTTTGCTGCGTGTGACGAGGAATGAAGCAGGTGATTTATGCCTGCATGACGAACAGACCTGGGAGCAAGAGCAGGAAGGGGAACTGAAAACTCGTTTTCTCAACGGCAAGCTGTTTAACCGTCAGCATTTCGACGAAATCCGCCAGCGTCTGGCGGCGCAAAGGTAATTTCCCGCAAGCGGGTAGCATTACCCGCTTCCTCCTCCCTCCCGGCGTAAATTGATCATCGTCACAAATGGTTACTTCAATTATTACTCTCAAGCTAATGATTCTTTCCTACGCTTAATTGATGACTTTCTCACCAGGGTGCACACTCTTTCCAGTGTTAAGCAATCAAAATGATTAGCTGAATCAGGAGGTTAATAATGTTATCTGGGCAAACGCCAGCACGAGTCTGGAACACCCGCCGCACGGAAAAACAGCGCCGTCTGGCTTCCGTTCCGGTGCAGGGTAAGGTGCTGCCGACCGCAGACCTGACCGCGATGCTGGAAAAACTGATCGCGCCGGGTGACCGCGTGGTATTAGAAGGGAATAACCAAAAGCAGGCAGATTTCTTGTCCCGTATGCTGGCTGAGGTGAACCCGCAGATTGTGCATGACCTGCACATGATCATGCCAAGCGTCGGGCGCAGCGAGCATCTGGATATCTTTGAAAAAGGCATCGCCCGCAAGCTGGACTTCTCCTTCTCCGGCACCCAGAGCCTGCGTATCTCGCAGCTGTTGGAAGATGGTCAGCTGGAAATCGGCGCCATCCATACTTACATCGAACTTTACTCCCGTCTTTACGTCGACCTGGCCCCGAACGTGGCACTGATTGCCGGTTATAAGGCTGACCGTAAAGGCAACCTCTACACCGGGCCGAGCACCGAAGATACGCCAGCGCTGGTGGAAGCCGCCGCGTTCCACGATGGCATTGTTATCGCGCAGGTGAACGAACTGGTGGATGACGAATGCGACCTCCCGCGCGTGGATATTCCGGGGTCCTGGATTGACTACGTGGTTGTCGCCGACAAGCCGTTCTTTATCGAACCACTGTTTACCCGCGACCCGCGTTTGATCAAACAGGAACACATCCTGATGGCGATGATGGCGATTAAAGGCATCTACGCGGAACACCAGGTGCAGTCGCTGAACCACGGTATCGGCTTCAACACCGCGGCGATTGAACTGCTGCTGCCAACCTACGGCGAACAGCTGGGGCTGAAGGGCAAAATCTGTAAACACTGGACCCTGAACCCGCATCCGACGCTGATCCCGGCGATTGAAAGCGGCTGGGTAGAAAGCGTGCACTGCTTCGGCGGCGAGCTGGGGATGGAAGAGTACATCCGCGCCCGTCCGGATATCTTCTTCACCGGTTCCGACGGCTCCATGCGTTCCAACCGCGCCTTCTGCCAGCTGGCAGGTCAGTACGCGGTGGATATGTTTATCGGCTCCACCTTGCAGGTTGATGGCTACGCCAACTCCTCCACGGTGACCCGCGGTCGTCTCTCCGGCTTCGGCGGCGCGCCGAACATGGGCCACGATCCGCACGGTCGTCGCCACGCGACCCCAGCCTGGCTGAACATGATCACCGAACCAGATCCGATGCAGCGCGGTAAAAAACTGGTCGTGCAGATGGTGGAAACCTTCCAGGCCGGTGTGAAACCAACCTTCGTTGAGAAACTGGATGCGGTAGACGTGGCGAAAGCCTCCGGTATGCCGCTGGCGCCGGTGATGATTTACGGCGACGACGTGACCCACGTGCTGACTGAAGAAGGTATCGCCTACCTCTACCGCGCCAAAGATCTGGAAGAACGCCGCGCGATGGTCGCTGCGGTTGCCGGTATCACCGATATCGGTCTGGGCGTAGACGCTAAGCGCGTTGCCGAGCTGCGTCAGAGCGGCAAAGTGGTCTACCCGGAAGATATGGGCATTCGTCGTACCGACGCCACCCGTTCGCTGCTGGCAGCCGGTAGCGTCGCTGACCTGGTGGAATGGTCCGGCGGTCTTTACAACCCACCTGCGAAATTCCGGAGCTGGTAATGAAACTTCTGCCCCAGATTCAGGTTGAAGGCGGTGCCGAATGGCTGGCGCGAACCGCCACGCAGTGTCTGATTGACGAAGCACGATTAAGCCCGAAACCCGGTCTGGTGGACAGTCGGGGGAACGGCGCGCACCACGATTTATCGCTTGCGCTAATGGAGCGCTCCGCGCACAGCCTGACCCCCACGTTTCAGGCGCTTGCGCAACAGAGCGGGCGGCGGCCAGCCGATATTGCGCTGAGACAAACCGTAGGGCGACTCGGCCGAGAAGGTGAGAAACAGATGATGGCCGCCACCGACGGCGTGAATACCCACCGCGGCGCGATTTGGGCGCTGGGGCTGCTGGTCAGCGCGGTGGCTATGCACGGCGGCGTGGGCAGCGCGCA